>CAJXEN010000032.1 GCA_913052465.1 uncultured Oceanospirillaceae bacterium | reverse complement strand
CCTCCAGAATTCAGGTGGTTATATGGCCGGTACGGATATTGGCCCTCTGGAGGGCTGCTCCGCCTGAGAACTAGGCACGATGTTTGGTTCAATACTAAAATTGAGGAAGTTAAAATGTCCAGAGTATGTATGGTTACTGGAAAGCGCCCTGTCGCTGGTAACAATGTGTCACACGCACACAACAAAACACGTCGTCGTTTTTTACCAAACTTGCATTGGCATCGTTTTTGGGTAGAAAGCGAAAACAAATTCGTTCGCCTTCGCGTATCTTCTAAAGGTATGCGTATCATCGACAAGAAAGGTATTGATATCATTCTAGTTGACGTTCGTGCCAACGGCACCAAGGTTTAAGGAGAAGACTCATGCGCGATAAAATTAAGCTGGTTTCCAGCGCCGGTACTGGTCACTTCTACACCACTACTAAGAACAAGCGTACAATGCCTGACAAAATGGAAATGATGAAGTACGATCCACGCGTCCGTAAGCATGTTATGTACAAAGAAGCTAAGATCAAGTAATTGACCCTGCTTTATAAAACCGGCCTCTAGCAATAGACGCCGGTTTTTTTATGTACAGGATGTACTGTATGCCGCGGTGACAAGGATGTCATGGAGCGGCGATCCAGGGTATGTAAGCACCTCAAGCACTTCTCTAGTTTAGCGGTATGCCTTAGGGCAGTGATAGGTATTCAATGATTCTAGTCTAGGGGTACTAGACTAGTGGTTTGGATTCACTAGAGCCGTGAGTATATGGTCTTCCCAAGTGCCTGCAATGTTCAAGTAAGATTTGGCGTAGCCTTCTCTATCAAAGCCTAAGCGTTCTAACAAGGCAGCACTGCGTAGATTGGTGGTGGTATAGGTGGCCATAACGCGGTGGATATGGAAATGGTTGAACATATAATCTAGGCATAGCGGCATATATTGCTGCATTAATCCTTGTCCTTGGCATTGGGCATCAATAGAATAGCCGACAAAACAAGCCTGCATGGGGCCACGAACGATTTGTGAGAAATCAATACTAGCAACCATGCGCTGATTTTGTAGGTTAAAAACGCCTAACTTTACTTGTTTGTCAGCGTGGAACTCACCCTCTGCTTCCAAAATACGGTGCAGCATAGTTTCTTGTTGATAGAAGTCTGTTGTCCGAGCAGGCTCCCATGGTGACAAATGAGTGCGGTTGCGTGAATAGTAATCAGCAAGCTCCCTAGCGTCACCAGTATTAATGAGGCGAACACGGCCAGTGGGGATGATTATATCTGGCTTAACAGGCATACAGGCCAACCTTTTCTATTTGTTATATTATGTTTATAACATTTAATTTAAGGGCTTATAAAGCCTCTAATGCTTCTTGCAGGGTTCTCACTCCAATGATTTCCATATTATCTATGTCATCAATACGGGCACCGTTTTTTGCTTTTGACGTACTAGTTTTCGGAACGTTCGCAATGGGCACTATGGCACGAGTAAAACCATGCTTAGCAGCTTCTCGAATACGTTCTTGGCCGCTTGGTACTGGGCGAATTTCACCAGAAAGGCCCACTTCGCCAAACACTACTAAATTTTGATCCAGAGCACGATCTCGTAGGCTAGAAACAATGGCCAATAGCATGGCTAAGTCTGCGCCTGTTTCCGACACTCTTACACCACCTACCACATTTACAAAAACGTCTTGATCTCCAGTGTGTAAACCGCCATGCCGATGCAATACGGCTAATAACATAGTGAGGCGATTCTGGTCTAGGCCAATGGCAACACGACGTGGATTATTCATCTGGCTGTCATCAACGAGCGCTTGTAATTCAACGAGCAAAGGTCTGGTGCCTTCCCATATAACCATCACCAAACTTCCAGCAGCACTGGTGTCCCCACGGGAAAGGAAAATAGAACTGGGGTTCTTCACTTCTTTAAGGCCGTTTTCCATCATCGCAAAAACGCCTAACTCATTTACGGCACCAAAACGGTTCTTGTGGCTTCTTAAGGTGCGATAGCGGCTGTCGTTATCTCCTTCAAGTTGCAGTGAACAATCGATCATGTGCTCCAGCACTTTGGGGCCGGCAATGCTGCCATCTTTGGTGACGTGCCCTACTAATAAGAGTATGGCATTAGATTGTTTGGCATAACGAATCAAGGCTGCGGCACTTTCTCTTACTTGGGAAACACTACCAGGCGCAGAGCTAATATCCGCTAATTGCACCACTTGTATTGAATCGACCACAATGAGCCTAGGCTGAAGTTGGGCGCAGGTAGCTAATATAGCTTCGACATCGGTCTCAGTTAACATCTTTAAATTGCTGGTGGGTAATTCTAACCGATGAGCTCGTAAAGCCACCTGTTGTAAAGATTCTTCGCCGGTAACGTATAAGGCAGGCATCGTTTGGGCCAAGCTACACATTAACTGTAACAACAAAGTACTTTTGCCAGCACCAGGGTGCCCGCCAATGAGAATAGCAGAGCCCGCCACTAAACCACCACCTAACACACGATCCAGTTCGCCAATGCCAGTGTTGAGGCGTGGCATACTCTCTACATCAACCTCACTTAGGTCCTGTAGTTGAGACGCTACGCCCGCATAGCCTTTAGCCGCGCTCACACGAGTGCTGGCACTAACATGGCCGCCAGCAGGCGCTAAACGAATTTCTTGTAAGCTATTCCATGCATTGCAGTCACCACATTGACCCTGCCATTTACTATAGTCAGAACCACATTCATTACATACATAGGCTGTTTTAGCTTTGGCCATGGAGCGGTCTCGATGTGACGTGGGTTATGTGTGTGAATTAGATTGCAGAAGTATGGCAGCATCTTTGGCAAAGTAGGTTAGGATGCCGTCGGCACCTGCTCGTTTAAAACCTAAAAGAGATTCCATCATTACACTGTCTTTATCCAACCAACCGTTTTGGAAGGCTGCCATATGCATGGCGTATTCACCACTCACTTGATAGGCAAAAGTAGGCACTTGTAGTTCACGCTTAACACGGCCCACAACGTCCAAGTATGGCATACCAGGTTTTACCATGACCATATCGGCACCCTCGCTAAGGTCCATGGCCACTTCGTGCAAAGCTTCGTTGCTGTTGGCAGGGTCCATTTGATAGCTAAATTTATTGCCTTTACCTAAACTGCCTGCAGAGCCTACAGCATCACGAAAAGGTCCATAATAAGCCGAAGCATACTTAGCGGCATAAGCCATAATGCGCGTATTTTGGTAGTTAGCTGCTTCTAAAGCGATACGAATTGAACCGATGCGACCATCCATCATGTCTGAAGGTGCGACAACATCTGCTCCAGCTTGGGCATGGGACAAGGCCTGCTTAATAAGGATCTCTACGGTAATATCATTAACTACATAGCCATCATCATTATTAATGATGCCATCTTGGCCGTGGGTAGTGAATGGGTCTAGTGCCACATCAGTTATGACGCCTAGCTCTGGGCACGCGTCTTTCACTGCCCTTATGGCCTGTTGGGCTAAGCCATTTGGGTTATAGGCCTGCTCTGCCATCAACGATTTTGCTGAGTCATCAGTTACAGGGAATAAAGCAATGGCTGGAATGCCTAACGCTACTAGCTGTTTTGCCTCAATCACTATTAAATCGATGCTCATGCGTTCTATGCCAGGCATAGAGGCAATAGATTGGCGCTGATTATGGCCTTCAATGACAAACATTGGGTAAATTAAGTCATTTGTTGTGAGCTGATTTTCGCACATCAAACGACGTGAGAAGTCATTGTATCGCATACGCCGCATCCGGCTATTGGGGAACTGACGTTGGCTGGGTTGAAAGCTCATAGTTGCTTCTCTAATGTTAGGTTGCCTAGGGCTACTATTACAGTAGCATAGACTCAAGTTCATCATTCTTTTCAAGCCAAAGCTCTTCACTTTGTTCATGCTGGCCACTAGCATGAGCTTGTTGGGCTAATAAATCTTTCAGTTTGGCCCTATTTTCTGATTCGTACAAGCTAGATTGAGCTAGTTCTTGTTCTAATGCGTTAAGTTTGGCTTGCCACAGGTCAATGTCTTTTTCATGCTTGGCAATGGCCTTTTTTAGCGGACTAAGTTGCTTACGATTTTCTGCTTGTTGGCGCTTTTTTTCCTTTCGCTCTGCGGGCGTTAAGGTCTCAGATTCCTGCGACTTCGATGTATTTGGATCTGAACGTATGGTGTCTAGCCTTTCTTTAAGTTTAGCCTGTGCCTGGGCTTGGGCCAAGGCTTGAACTTGCAGTTGGTAATCTTGCAAGTCACCCTCAAACTCTTTCACTTTGCCATCGGCCACGAGCCAATAGTTATCCACGACTTGGCGTAGTAAGTGGCGGTCATGGGAAATGACCACAATAGCGCCTTGGTAGGCCTGTAGAGCCATGGTTAGGGCATGACGTGCCTCTAGGTCTAAGTGGTTAGTAGGTTCGTCTAACAGTAGTAAGTTAGGTTTTTGTATAGCGATCATAGCTAAGGCTAAGCGTACTTTTTCGCCACCAGAAAAGTGTTTTACAGGTTCAAAAACACGTTCACCTTGCCACCCAAAACCGCCTAAAAAATTACGCAACTCTTGTTCGCTGGCTTTAGGTTTTAAACGTTGCAGGTGCAATAAACCGTTGGCCTCTATATCTAACGCTTCTAGCTGATGTTGAGCAAAGTAACCAATTTTTAGGTGTTCTCCCGGCACAACTTGGCCACCCAAAGGCGCAAGGTCACCTACCAAGGTTTTGATTAGGCTAGATTTACCAGCACCATTTGGGCCCAGTAAAGCGTAGCGTGAATCATGTAGTAAGGTAATGTTGGCGCTAACAATGGGTTTGTCATAACCAATACTTACTCGGTCCAAATCAATTAAGGTAGAGCTGGTTTTGTCAAAATCTGGAAAGCGAAAGGTAAAGGGCGAATCTGCATAAGCTGGCGCAATTTTCTCCATACGCTCTAAAGCTTTCATCCGGCCTTGCGCTTGTTTGGCCTTACTGGCTTTTGCCTTAAAGCGTTGTATAAAGCTTTCGATGTGAGCAATTTCAGTTTGCTGTTTGGCATACATCACTTGCTGTTGGGCCATACGCTCTGCTTTTTGGCGTTCAAAAGCTGCATAGTTACCACGATAAGAGGTGAGTTTTTTGTGGTCCAAATGCACAATAACTTGCACCACTTGATCCAAAAAGTCACGATCGTGAGATACCAAAAACAAAGTGCCTGGATACTTTTGCAGCCAAGACTCAAGCCACATAGTCGCATCAAGGTCTAAGTGGTTTGTTGGTTCATCTAATAGTAATAAGTCTGATGGACACATAAGCGCTTGGGCTAGATTCAAGCGCACACGCCAACCACCAGAAAAGCTGCCAACAGGCTGGCTCCAATCTTGTTCTGGGAAACCTAAACCTTGTAATAATTGCTGCGCACGGTTAACTGCACTATAGCCTCCAGCGTGGTCATAGTCTGCATAAACGTGGCTGAGGGCAGCTTCATCATGGATGACTTCAGCAGCGTTAATGGCGGCCTCGGCCGCTCTTAAGGCCAGATCACCGTCGAGCACATGGTCTAAGGTAGAGCGATTAACATCGCCTATTTCCTGTGCCATATGGGCCATCCGCATAGCAGGAGGCCACGTGAGCTGGCCTGCATCTAATTGTAGCTGACCTAGCAGTAGCTTAAATAAGGTAGTTTTACCGGCGCCATTACGTCCAATTAAACCGTACCGTTGGCCAGAATTTAGAGTCAGGGTAGCCCCCTCAATAAGAGGCTGGCCGCCGTGCTGTAGTGTGATATCGTCAAATTTAATCATGGTCGCGGATCATACCACAGGCTTAGCTAGCTATAAGCCTAAACACAAACCCAAACAAATGCAATGAAATGTAAACAAGTGGAAATACTTTTGCTTCGAGTTTGAGTCTTATATATCCTATGCAGCGCGCTGAATGATTATATTTAGCACTTCTACCAAGGAATACTATGAAAACTTTAATTAGCCGTTTGGCCGTCACTAGTGCTATTGGCCTTGCTGCCACACCTGCTGCTGCGGCCGTTGACCTAAGCAACGCAGAGCAAAAAGTAAGCTATAGCTTAGGTACTTTGGTTGCTGGTCAGCTAGCTAACGACTTCGACAAACTTAATCTAGAAGCATTTGTAGAAGGTTTTAACGCTGCCTACTTAGGTCAAAAAACATTGATCAACGAACAGGACGCAGTGACTGCAGTGCAGGATTATCAGCGTAAAATGGCAGCTTCAAAATTTGAAGGTGCACTGGACAATAGTGAAGCTTATTTAGCTGACAACGCTCAAAAAGAGGGTGTTGAGGTGACTAAGAGTGGTCTGCAGTATCAGGTGATGTCTGAAGGCGAAGGCGCAATGCCAGCAGCAACCGACACAGTAACAGTTCACTACCATGGCACCACTATGGATGGACGCGTGTTTGATAGCTCTGTAGAGCGTGGCGAACCAGCACAGTTCCCGTTAAATGGCGTGATAGCTGGCTGGACTGAAGGCGTTCAGTTAATGCGTGTTGGTGCTAAGTATAAGTTCTTTATTCACCCAGATTTAGCTTATGGTTCTCAAGGTGCTGGGCAGATGATTGGGCCAAATGACGCGTTAATCTTTGAAGTTGAATTGATCAAAATAGGTCAATAAGAGTAAAAGTCGTTGTTGTTGGCGTAATTAAGCTAAAATAATAGGAAAAATGGCCAAAATTCAGAATTTTTCCTATATTTTTTGACGATCTTTCGGCGTATCTTACATGGAAAGGAGATATGTTAGCTTAATAGGCCGACAGGGAAGGACATGGAGTCTACAGGATGTACTTTTGCCAAGGATGGGCACTTTTAATTTGGTTGGATTGCCATAAAAAAACCCCAGCATGCTGGGGTTTTTTTATGGCTGTTACTTAATGCCTATTTATAGTTATAGGAACTTAAATACCAGTACCATTACAGCGGTAAGGGCTAAAGAACAATGAATTACACCTTTAACAGTGGTCAATGGACCTTGCTTACCAAATAGGGCGTTAGCTTGCAGAGCAACAACGATTGCCAACATAACAATCATCGAAGTCGCGCTCCAGTCTAATGGTGCCCAACCACCCCATGTTCCACCGTGGCCAGAAGCCAGCATACAAAATGTCATCGGTGCAGAGAATAAAACGTTGTGGCGTGAAGCTAACAATGCCTTAGCACCAGCTGCAGGACCATCGCCTTCAACCATGCCTAGGGCAATTTTCTGGTTAGGCCAGATGACCAACCATACGTTTAGGAACATGAAGGTGCCAAATAAAGAACCGATCCAGATGTAGTTGCTTACTGCAGAAGGTACAGTGAATAACATGATGATACCGGTTAGGAAAGTACCCATGGCACCCCAACGGAACCACCACAAAGCACTTGGTGCCAGCTTAGCTTTTGCATCTGCTAGGCCTTCAGCACTGGCTTGCTTAAAGTAGCCGCCCTGAACAAAGTTGAAGTAGTACAGCATACCGATCCAGGTAATGCCAAATAGAACGTGTGACCATCGGAATAAAAATCCTAATAAATCCATAGTACGCCTCTCATTTAAGTTATTTTGTTTGACTTGTTTTATTTAATAATATGGATCAAAAAAGCTTCATAAGCACTTTAGAACCAAGGGTGATGGCAATCATTGTACAGTTAATGTCACAGCCAGTTCTATCTATTTTGCGACAAAAGTTATAGCTCGTCTAGGTAGCGCTCCGCATCTAGGGCAGCCATGCAGCCGGTGCCTGCAGAGGTAATTGCTTGACGGTATATGTGGTCCATCACATCACCAGCGGCAAATACACCTTCAATGCTGGTTTGGGTAGCATTACCTTGCGCGCCACTTTGTACTTTAATATAGCCACCATTCATGTCTAATTGACCTTCAAATAGGCTAGTATTGGGTGTGTGGCCGATGGCAATAAATACCCCATCTACGTCTAGGTCTTTAGTACTGCCGTCATTATTCCTGATACGCATACCAGTAACGCCCATGTCGTCTCCTAGCACTTCGTCTAGGTTGTTATGCCATTCAACCTTCACGTTGCCTTCTTCTACCTTAGCCATTAGGCGATCAGAGAGGATTTTTTCACTACGAAACTTATCACGGCGATGAACAACAGTTACTTCTGCAGCAATGTTGCTAAGATAAAGCGCTTCTTCAACGGCAGTATTACCACCACCGATAACAGCAACCTTTTTGTTGCGATAAAAAAAGCCATCACATGTAGCGCAGGCGGAAACGCCTCTACCTTGGAATGCGGTTTCGCTGTCTAAGCCTAAGTAGCGTGCACTGGCACCTGTACAAATGACCAAGGCGTCACAGGTGTACTGTGTGCCTTGGCCAGATAATTGAAAGGGGCGTTGGCTTAAATCCACTGAATCGATCTGGTCGAAAATTATTTCAGTTTCAAAGCGTTCTGCATGAGCTTTCATCCGCTCCATTAACGCAGGGCCTTGCAATCCTTCTACGTCGCCAGGCCAATTATCTACTTCTGTGGTGGTGGTTAACTGACCCCCCATCTGCATACCCGTAATTAACACTGGGTTAAGGTTGGCACGTGCTGCGTATACAGCGGCAGTATAGCCAGCAGGGCCAGAACCTAGAATTAGTAATTTGCAGTGTTTTACTTCGCTCATGGGGAGACCTATATAATGATGTGGTACAGTAAAAAATATGCGCCCGACCTTAGCATAATTCAACCCATAGAGCAGGAAATTTATGTGAAAGGTCTTTAGAAATTAATAGGAATGCACAATGGGTAACAAAGATGACAAAAACACTGATAATGGTATTAGGCTAGATAAGTGGTTGTGGGCAGCGCGCTTTTACCGCACACGAGCCCTTGCCAAGCAAGCGATCGAAGGTGGTAAGGTGCATTATCAGGGTACTAAAGCTAAATGCAGTCGTGTGGTTGAGCTACAAGCTCAATTGAAAATTCGCTTTGGTGCCGACGAAAAAACCATTGTGGTGCAAGGTCTTTCGGGCAGTAGAAAAGGTGCACCTGAAGCTGCTCTGTTATACAGTGAAACAGCCATTAGTGAAAAAACCCGTACAGACCTAGCCGCAAGTCGCAAGGCCATGGGCCAAACATCCATATCAGACGGTAAACCCACTAAAAAACAGCGCCGAGATCAGCAGCGGTTTGAACAGCAGCAGTTGTAGTTTACAATTGCCCGTGTATCCAATTTTTAAGACGTTTTAATTCCATGACCAATGACACAATGCAAGGCTTCATGTTCGCTGATATGGACATACGTGGTGTTCATCTGCGCTTAGACCAAGGCGTAAAGACCGTGTTGAATCAACAAGATTACCCTGCCCCTGTGGCAAGCCTATTAACTGAAATGCTTATTGTGGCCTGCTTGCTAAGTGCTAACCTTAAGCTACGTGGGCACTTAAGTGTGCAAATTCGTGGTGCTGGCCCACTCAAGTGGATGATGGCGGAGTGCCGCCAGTTAAGTGATGATCCTGAGCAACCGTTTAGAGTTAAAGGTATGGCTCAATTTGATGACAGTATTGGACCTCAAGCAAGCCTTGCCGAGCTAGTGTCTGAAGGGCGTTTGATTATTACCATAGAGCCGGACAAAGGTCAGCGTTATCAGGGCATTGTGTTGGTTGATCAAACCACCCTTGCTGGGTGTATTGAGAGCTATTTTTACCAATCAGAA
The DNA here is from genome assembly GCA_913052465.1 of uncultured Oceanospirillaceae bacterium. Classification (GTDB taxonomy): domain Bacteria; phylum Pseudomonadota; class Gammaproteobacteria; order Pseudomonadales; family Balneatricaceae; genus Njordibacter. The sequence continues at coordinate 9,400 of CAJXEN010000032.1, read as the reverse complement.
CAGTTACCTACCCACATTCAGCTAGTGAGCACAGATGACAGTGCCGCTGGATTTATGTTGCAGCGATTACCGCAAACCTTATCTGATGAAACTCAGGCTGATGTGGATTGGGAGTTAATCCATGCCTTGGCCTCTACGCTCACTGCAGGTGAGCTGGCACAGTTACCAGCAGACCAAGTTCTGCATCGGCTATTCCATGAACAGCAAGTAAAAGTGTTCACTCCACGACCAGTTTTACAGCAGTGTGATTGCAGTCGTGAGCGATGTGGCGCAGCGATAGTAGGATTGGGTAAAACAGCGGTTGAAGAAATTTTGGAAGAGCAAAAAGCCATTGTGATCGACTGCCACTTCTGTAACCAACACTATGCTTTTGACACAGTAGATTGTCATGTCTTGCTAGAGCAAGACGTGATGGCGGCTGAGGTGAATGCTGCTATGCATTAACGGTAGATACTTTGTTACCGTTAGTAGCTAATATTAGCCACGACAGGGGCGGCCTTAGCTAAAGCATTATTAGTTGAACTGATGCCCCATATTTTGGCTTTTGTGATGCTTTTCTGGCACAATACAGCCTCATTTTTCACGTCTATCCGGCGTACGACCTCTTAGTTAGTTGAATATTTTCAAAAAACCTAAGAAATTCAAAAGGTATTGATACATGAACGCAACTGTAGCTGCTGATACTGGCACCACCTACACGCAACTTTCTCCTGCTAGCTTGATCCAAAAGGCGGTCGCTAATGGCGAGGGTACTTTGGCTAACACTGGTGCACTTAACGTAATCACTGGAGCTCGGACCGGTCGCTCTCCTTTAGATCGTTTTGTAGTTCAAGAACCTAGTACTTCTGCCGACATTGAATGGGGTGCTGTAAACCGCCCTGTAACGCCAGAAATATTTAATGCCTTGTGGGACCGTGTAGAAGCTTCTTTAGTTGGCCAAGACAAATACGTTGCCAGTGTCCACGTAGGCGCAGACCGCGATCACTACATCCCTATTCAAATGACTACTCAAACTGCTTGGCAGAACTTGTTTGGCCAAAACCTCTTCATCGTGCCTACGCAATACAACACTGCCGGTAAAGATGAATGGCAGATTCTGAATGTGGCTAATTTTGAATGTCAGCCAGAGCGTGACAGTACAAATAGTGAAGGCTGCGTAATGATTAACTTTGCAGAGCGCAAGGTATTGTTGGCAGGCATGCGCTATGCCGGCGAAATGAAAAAAGCCATGTTTTCTGTGCAAAATTTTCTATTGCCAGCTAAAGACGTATTGCCTATGCACTGTTCTGCAAACGTAGGCTATGATGGCAAAACAACGTTATTCTTTGGTTTGTCTGGTACAGGAAAAACCACCTTATCTGCAGATCCAGAGCGTTATTTAATTGGTGACGACGAGCACGGTTGGGGTAAAGGTGTAGTATTTAACATCGAAGGGGGTTGTTACGCCAAGACCATTAACCTTAGCAAGAAGAATGAGCCAATCATTTGGGATGCTATTCGTTTTGGCGCCATCGTTGAAAACGTTTGGTTAGACGAAGACACTAAACAAGCAGACTACGACAATACTGACATTACTGAAAATGGTCGTTGTGCCTATCCACTAGAGCACATAGAAAAGCGCACTGCAAAAAACTTAGCCGGCGAACCAGAAGCGATTATTTTTTTAACATGTGACTTAACGGGCGTCTTACCCCCAGTGTCTATCTTGTCTAAAGAAGCCGCTGCTTACCATTTCCTTAGTGGTTATACTGCGTTGGTAGGCTCTACTGAAATGGGTTCTAGTGCCGCCATTCGCTCTACCTTTTCTACTTGTTTTGGTGCTCCTTTTTTCCCTCGTCCAGCTGGCGTTTACGCTGAGTTGTTGATGAAGCGCATAGAGGAGTTTGGCAGCAAGGTATACCTAGTGAATACTGGCTGGACTGGTGGTTCATATGGTACTGGCAAGCGGTTCAGCATTCCTACTACTCGTGCCATTATTGCAGCCATCCAAAGCGGCAATATTGCAGCAGCAGCAACTCAACACTTAGAGGGACTAAATGTAGACGTGCCTACCACTTTAGAAGGTGTAGACAGCTATTTACTTAACCCACGTAATACTTGGCAAGACCAAGATGCATACGATGCAGAAGCAGCACTTCTCATTGCCAAGTTTAACGAGAACTTCAAACGCTTTAGCGTTTCAGATGACATTGTTAATGCTGGCCCACAGCAAGGCTAACTGGCCAATCTAGTTTAACTTTGGCTCATTGCTATTAAAAGGCTCCTTTTTTTGGGGTCTTTTTTATGTGCATAATAAACAGTATGCGGCGCTCTCACGGGTGTCAAAGAACGGCTTTAATAAAAGTCACTTGTGCTATTCACTTACCCAAGCACTTTAAAAATTGCGCTATGACCCCACCATTTAAGGCTGTGCTTTTGAAATAGAAGGATTCTGAGTTCGTGATAAATCAACAAATAGCCACTGAGCTTGTGGTACAAACTTGGCAAGTGGATGCTGCCATTAAATTGTTAGATGAAGGCTCAACAGTCCCTTTTATTGCTCGTTATCGTAAAGAAGTCACCGGTGTGTTGGATGATACCCAGTTACGTACATTAGAAGAACGGCTAGGTTACTTGCGCGAGCTCAATACTCGTAGGAAAACTATTTTAGATAGCATCCAGAAGCAAGAAAAGCTAACACCACAGTTGGCTAGCCTGATTAACTTAGCAGCCAGCAAAACCCGATTAGAAGACCTATATCTGCCCTACAAAACGAAGCGCCGCACTAAGGCGTTTATCGCCATAGAAGCAGGCCTTCAACCTTTGGCTGAGGCTTTATTACATAACCCCACCCTAGACCCAGAGCAAACAGCACAGGGTTATATCAATGTCTTACAACAGATTGCTAGCCCTAAAGACGCCCTAGACGGCGCTAAACAGATATTAATGGAGCGTTTTAGTTTGGCTGCAGATTTGCTGGCAGAGCTTCGCAACATGGGTTGGCAAGATGCCAAGTGGCAAACCCAAGTAGTGGATGGCAAGCAGCAGCAAGGGGCTAAGTTCCAAGATTATTTTGATTTTCAAGAAGCACTCAAGACTATTCCTTCTCACCGTGCCTTGGCGATATTAAGGGGCCGTAATGAAGGCATCTTACAGGCCACAATTGTATGGTCTGCCAATGAGCACTTGCCCTATGAGTCTAAAGTGGCTGCCTACTGGCGCATCAAAGACCATGGCCGAGCGGCAGATAAGTGGCTCAGCGAAGTGGTGCGCTGGACCTGGCGTGTAAAACTGTCTAATCAGTTAGAAACGGCCCTTATTGCCCGTGTCAGAGAAGCCTCTGAAGATAGTGCTATTGGCGTGTTTGCTAACAACCTTAAAGATTTATTGTTAGCGGCTCCAGCAGGAGACAAGGTAACTTTAGGGTTAGACCCTGGGCTACGCACGGGTGTAAAAGCAGTGGTGGTAGACGCTACTGGTAAACTGCTGGCCACTGAAACTATTTTCCCCCACGTACCTCACAATAAATGGCAGGCAGCCCTAGAGCTGGTGGTTTATTGGTGCCAAACCCATCAGGTTCAGTTGGTGGCTATTGGCAATGGCACAGGCTCACGAGAGACCGATAAGCTCGTTAAACAAGCCCAAGCGCGCATAGGAGCAAAGGCACCACAACGTATTATAGTGAGTGAAGCGGGTGCTTCAGTGTATTCTGCATCGGCTCTTGCGGCTGCAGAATTCCCAGACTTAGATGTCAGTTACCGCGGTGCGGTTTCGATTGCCCGCCGCTTACAAGACCCACTAGCAGAATTGGTAAAAATAGAGCCTAAGGCCATTGGCGTAGGTCAGTATCAACATGATGTAAGCCAAGTGCAGTTGATCCGTAAGCTCGATAACGTAGTAGAAGACTGTGTTAATAATGTTGGTGTAGACCTAAATACTGCATCAGCTGCGTTACTGCAGCGAGTGGCTGGTTTGAACAAAACCATGGCAGAGAATATCGTAGTCTATCGTGATGTTAATGGTGCTTTTAATAATCGTAAACAACTGCTTAAAGTGGCTCGTTTGGGTGATAAAGCATTTGAGCAGTCTGCTGGGTTTCTGCGTATACGTGGAGGTAATAACCCCCTAGATGGCACCGCAGTACACCCAGAAGCTTATGCTTTAGTAGGCCGTTTGGCAGGGCAGCTTAAGCTCACTGTAGCAGGCCTTATGGGCAGTGACCAGATCAAAAAAATTAGTGTTAAGCAATTACATGATCATGGTTTTGGGCAACATACAGTTGCGGATTTATTGAATGAGTTACAAAAGCCTGGGCGTGACCCAAGGCCAGAATTTCGCATGGCTAAGCTCACGGATGGTGTTGAAAGTATTAAGCACTTAACCCTAGGGGCAGTCATGGAAGGCACCATTAGTAACGTAACTAACTTTGGTGCATTTGTGGATCTTGGTGTACATCAGGATGGTTTAGTGCATATTTCGGCGTTATCGTCTTCGTATGTGAAAGACCCTCACGACATTGTCAAGGCTGGCGACATTGTTAAAGTGAAGGTGATGCAAATTGATGTTGGCCGTAAACGCATTGGCTTAACCATGCGTTTAACTGATGAATTGCCCATACTAGATGAGCTGCCTAACAACCTTAAGGCAGCCCCTGCCAAGACCCAAAAACAAGCCAAACATCAGCTCCCACAAAAATCTCAGGTGCAAAATGAGCCTCAGCCACGTAAAGAGCAACATCAAACATTGGGTAGTATGGCGCAAAAACTAAAGGACGCACAGGTGCGGCTAAAAAACTAATAGCGACACAGAATTTGAATCTAAACTAGGCTAAACTTCATATCCGCCTAGTCATCGGCCATTAAAGAAAAATTGGAGCCATAGATGCCCACACCATTACAAAAGCGATTACAGCAAGTACTAAATTCTCCCGTAGCCAATACCTTGGCTAGTCTACAGTGTGGTATCGAAAAAGAAGGCCTGCGAGTAGGATCAAACGGCCGTGTGAGCCACACAGACCACCCACAATCCTTAGGCTCTAGCCTTACTCATGGCAGTATTACTACAGACTATTCTGAAGCCCTATTGGAATACATTACGCCAGTATTCCAAAGCCCTATTGCGGCTCTTGATTTTATGCAGGAGCTGCATAGCTTTAGTGCCAGCCAGTTACAAAATATAGGTGAATACGTTTGGCCTGCCAGCATGCCCTGTTACCTTGATGGCGAAGATGATATTCGTATCGCCGATTTTGGTAGCTCAAATACAGGTAAACTTAAACATACCTATCGCGTGGGTTTGAGCTGGCGCTACGGTAAAATTATGCAGTCTATAGCGGGTTTACATTTTAACTTTTCCCCGCAAGACAACTTTTGGCCAGCGTATCAACAATTGCTGGGTGATGAGCAGTCTTTATGTGATTTTCGCTCTAGCCAATATTTTGGTTTAATTCGTAACTTTAGGCGCCATTCGTGGGTCTTGTTATACCTATTTGGTGCGTCGCCAGCGTTAGATGCTAGCTTTGTTAAGGGGCGTGATATCGACTTAGAGCCAGGCCCTGATGGTTGTTTAGTGGGCCCTTACGCTACTTCATTACGCATGAGCGACTTAGGTTACAACAATAAGGTTCAGTCGGTATTGAGTTTGTGTTTTAACGACCTAGATAACTATGCCAAGTCTTTAGAGCATGCTATTTCTACGCCCTTGTCTCAGTATGAAAATTTGGGAGTAAAAGTAGATGGCCAATACCGTCAACTCAATGCCAACTTGTTACAGATAGAGAACGAATACTACAGTGATATACGCCCCAAACGTGTAGCCCGTTCTGGTCAAAAGCCTGTGCATGCCCTCAAAGAAGGTGGCGTAGAATACGTGGAAGTGAGAAATATTGATCTCAATCCATTCCTGCCTTTAGGTATTGATGCGCAGCAAAGTCAATTTATTAATGCCTTTTTAACGTGGTGCTTGTTTGCGCCAAGTGCAGTGATAAGTGACCAAGAATGTGAGCTGATTGGCATAAATCAAGCGATTGTAGTTCGCCAAGGCCGTAAACCTGGCCTTATGATTCAAACCTGCAGCGGGGATAAGAGCTTACAAAGTTTGGGCCTTGATATTATTGCCAACTTACGCTTGGTAGCCACCATAATGCCTGACCAAGGTGACGTATTGGCTGCCATAGATATTATGGAGGCACGCATTAATGATACCTCATTAACGCCATCTGCCCAGGTATTGGCGGCGATGGAAAAGGGTAACTTGTCACATCAAGAGTTATCTTTTGAGCTGGCAAAAAAACATCAAGCTTATCATCTACAGCAAAGCCTATGCCTGCAGCGCCGGCAAGAACTGAGCGAGCAAGTGAGTGAGTCTATCGCTACCCAAAAGTGCATTGAAGCTGAGCAAACCCAGACCTTTGATGACTTTTTAGCAGCGTACCTAGCCCAATAAGGGGGCGTAGGAATAGAACTCATCAACAGCGTTGAGCAATCGATAGCCACTATCTTGCTTGCGAAAATCTCCACATAAAGGTTAGTGGTTTAAGAAAATCACACCGCTGCCTATCACTACTAAAGCTGCACCTAGCCACGCCCCACGGCTAGGTCGCTGGCCCGTAATAAACCAGATAACAGGTAGTATGAGTACTGGGGTAATGGCAGATAAAGTCATTACAATGCCCACTTCGCCTACACCTAACGCGTAAACCAACAATGTCATTCCCAATACTAGGCCTAAGGTAGCGCTAGACATGGTGCGCCATATAAAAGCAGGAGTGGGTGCGGCATTGGCTTTGGCCCATGTAAATGGCAACACCCTTACCAGCAATAACACCAAGGCTGCAAATCCTACCCGGATTGCGGATGCCGCAATCGGGTCTGCGCCGGCTAATAGTACTGGTTTAGCCATTACTGCGCCGGCAGCTTGGCCGAAAGCGGCAATTAACCCCAGTGCAATGCCAAGTCCTAGATGGCCACTTACCTGCTCTAGGCGATGCTGGCCACCAGTTTTACGTCCCCACCAAACAGCATTCACCACGCCTGCCAGAATTAAACCGCAGCCAATCAATAAATTGGCACTGAGGGTTTCACCTAACCAAATAAAACCCATACCAGCTGCCATGGGGGCGCTGGTGGCAAATAGTACTGAGTTGCGTCTTGGACCAATACGTTTCAAAGCTTGCATTAAGGCGGTGTCCCCAATCACAATGCCCACTAAACTAGACCCCATGAGAGTCATCATGGCGCTGTTAGGCACGCTAGACCAAAGCCCCATAAAGCTGGTGATGGCTATAAGCACTGCTGCAGCAAACACTACTCTATAACGATTAAACGCTACAGCACCAAAATGGTGAACTCCAGGGGCTGCTAAAATAGCCGTGAAGGTCCAGCAAAGCGCAGCGGCTAGGGCGGCCAGCTCTGCAGCAGGTAAATTACTCATGTTATTCCTTTAAACTGGAGTCGTGCGACACAATAGCAGTTTTGGGCCAGAAATCCATCAAATTAAAGTGCTTCTTAGCGGTCTTTTCATCTGTGTTAGCTGCTGGCCCGCAAGTAAATATTAAGGCTATAATGTTGCTTACAAATATCATTTAACACAATTAACTGAGACACCTATGTATTGCCCTTTTTGCAGTAACCCAGAAACCAAAGTAATTGATTCGCGGTTAGTTAGTGAAGGGGAACAAATTCGCCGCAGACGAGAGTGTTTAACCTGTAATGACCGTTTTACCACCTTTGAAGTGGCCGAGCTATTAATGCCTAGGGTGGTAAAACAAGACGGTACACGGCAGCCTTTTGATGAAGAAAAACTGCGTGCTGGTATCCTAAGATCTTTAGAAAAACGCCCCGTAAGTATTGAAGCTATAGAGGCGAGCCTTAATCGGATTAAGCACTCACTGCGAGCCAGTGGTGAGCGAGAAGTAGGTACCCAGCTGGTGGGTGAAGCGGTAATGGCGCAATTGCGTCAGTTAGACGAAGTGGCTTACGTACGTTTTGCTTCGGTGTACCGTAGTTTTAAAGACCTTAATGAATTTCGTGCCGAGATAGAGCGGCTAGAGCAAGAGCATAAAGACAGCTAATGCCTAATCAACGCAACCACGATTATTTTATGGTGCTGGCCCTAGAACAAGCCAGCCATGGGCAGTTAATTGCTAGGCCTAACCCTGCGGTTGGCTGTGTGTTAGTGAAACACAATCAAGTAGTGGGCGCTGGCTTTACCCAAGAAGTTGGTGGGCCTCATGCCGAAGTGATGGCGATTCGAGCAGCTGGTGATCTAGCTAAAGGTGCCATAGCCTATGTTACCTTAGAGCCTTGCAGTCATTATGGACGCACTCCTCCTTGTAGCTTAGGCCTCATCCAGGCAGGTGTGACCTGTGTTGTATACGGTTCCCAAGACCCTAATCCCCAAGTTTCTGGGCAAGGCCTAGCTCAGCTACGAGCGGCAAATATAAAGGTTTTTGGCCCAGTGATGCAGATGGAGTGTGAGGCATTTAACCGTGGTTTTTTACAGCGGATGGCTACTAATAAACCCTACGTTGTCAATAAGATGGCTATGAGTCTAGATGGCCGTACGGCGATGGAGTCGGGTGAAAGCAAATGGATTACTGGGCCTAAAGCGCGGGCCCAAGTTCATTTATTGCGAGCCCAAAGTTGTGCTGTGATTACTGGTATTGGCTCCGTGTTACGGGATGATCCAAGCATGAATGTACGCAGCGATGAGCTAGCTTTAGCAGGGATACCCGATAATACCGCAAAGCGTATAAAACAACCGTTGCGAGTAGTATTGGACAGTCACTTACGCATGCAAGCTTCGGCTAAATTACTCGACCAAAATGGCCCAGTATTGGTGGTGACGTGTGTCACTAATGTGCAGCAACACCAGCATTTGATCGAGGCGGGTGCCGAGGTAGTGGTAGGTGTTGCAGATGAGAAGGGAAAGGTGGATTTAGTGTCAGTGCTAGAAATGTTAGGCAAGCGTCAATGTAATCAGGTATTGGTGGAAGCGGGGGCGGGTTTAAGTGGTGCTTTTTTGCTAGCAGGCCTTACTAACCATTTAGTGGTATTTATGGCGCCCAAACTTTTTGGTAGTAAAGCCAAAGCGCTATTTAACCTACCATTTGATGTCATGGCGCAAGCCTATGAGCTTGATATTAAAGAGATCACACAAGTGGGTCACGATTGGCGCATTGATGCCACCCCAAAAGGCGCTGATAACTAGCCAGTGCCGGTGAAATCTGGCACAATAGCCGGCTAATTTACCTACCCACCTATGCGTTGTGTAGGTCTTGCATTTAAGTATGGGTCATCACATGAACATGAATACCACAATTGAACTCATCGAAGATCTACGGCAAGGCAAAATGATTATCCTTATGGATGATGAAGACCGTGAAAATGAAGGTGATCTTGTAATGGCAGCCGAGCAGGTT
>CAJXEN010000031.1 GCA_913052465.1 uncultured Oceanospirillaceae bacterium | reverse complement strand
GGCAAACCGCCACTTAAGTGTGTTTCCACACTCACTAAAGGGGCTTTTACCCCTACATAAGCTCGGCTGTAGGTAATTGCATAGGACATTGCCTTTCCTTGGCAGCTGCTAATAATAGTTAAGTTTAGCAGCATTGCTTTGCTGCACTGGTAGCTGTTTTTGTAGCCCAACTTATTAGCAAGTAACAATACTAAAGTCCCACTATAGAGCTTAATAGCAGGTAAACACACAGATATTACGGTGGCATCTGATAGGGTAGGTGGGTAGGTGCGTATCTACCTTGAAAAAATCGCCACTAGTAAACTATTATCCAAGCTAGTTCACAGTATCTACTACGCTAAATCATAACTGACGGGGGCGCTACGCCACTTTATAATGTTTTATGACCAGCGATTATCAGATGGTGCTTAACTAAGACAGGTACGCAGCGTTATTTACAGCATCTATCCCCAATTAATCTTCAAAGTGTCCAGCACTTGCAAAGCCACCACCTTGGTAGCGTACAACGGGATCACTGGCATTGCCAGCGCGCTGCGCTAAATACGGCTCATCGATAAAATTAGCGGAACTGTCTTTGGGCTCCCAACCTAAATAGCGGACTTTTTGGTTATCCCACCATCGTTCTTTATTGGCTGATGCGCCATAGATCACCGGGCAACCTAAGCGATCACACTCGAAGACTCGGACAATCAGAGAGACAAAGTCGTCAGCACTTAACCAAGTCGCCAGCATACGTCTGTCTAATGGTTTTTCAAAACAAGATCCGATGCGAACACGCGCAGTTTCAATTCCGTATTTATCATGGTATAGGCTAGCCAACATTTCACCGTAACACTTTGACACACCATAAAGACTGTCTGGGCGCATTGTTGAATCTGCATCCAGCTGAGTTTCGCGTTCATGAAACCCAATAGTGTGGTTAGAACTAGCAAAAAAAATACGTTTAATACCGTGTTTACGGGCTGCTTCGTACAAATTATAGGTGCCTACAATGTTGCCATTGAGAATTGAATCAAAGGTACTTTCTGTGGAGACACCTCCTAGATGAATAATGCCATCACACCCCTCAACCAGCTTCATAACCATTTCTTTATCACCTAAATCGCAGCACTTAACTTCTTCGTTGTCAGTGGCATCATTGATATCATTCAGATCAGAAAGCCTCATAACATCGGTCCATCCGGCCAACTTTACTCGAATAAATTTCCCTAAATTACCGGCGGCACCAGTGAGTAGTATACGTTTCATAATAACTCCAAATATCTAAAAATCACCCTGAACAATTATTTATCAATGATTGCTGGAGACTGAAAACTGCGGTACATACCCAACTTTTTATATTAAGCTGTTCTGCTAATCGTTTATCAGGTTAGGCAGGAACATTGACACCCAAGGCACAAAAGTAATTAACATTAGCGCCAGCAGTATCGCTAAGTAAAAAGGCCAGATAGTACGTACAGCATTCTGTATTGGCACTCCTCCTATGGCGCAACCGACAAACAGGCAACTACCGACAGGCGGTGTACACAGCCCCAGCCCCAAGTTCATCATCAGCATGACACCAAACTGAATCGGGTCCATACCTAAGCTCACCGCCACAGGTAGGAAGATGGGTGTGCAAATAAGGATCAGCGCACTCATGTCCATGATCATCCCCAACATCAACAACATAAGGTTCATCATTAGCAATATAATAATAGGGTTGTCAGATATAGCGTAGAGAAACTTGGTCAGCTCAGTAGGCACATCGTAAAGCACTAACATATAGCCAAAAGCCGAGGCGCACGCGACTAATATCATCACCATACCAGTAGTGCGCACCGCATTTTTAACCGCAATAATAAATCCCTGCCAAGACAGTGAGCGATACACCAAGAGACAGACCACTATGGCGTAGATACAACCAATAGCGCCAGACTCGGTCACCGTGAACACACCGGAAAGAGCACCACCTACAATAATGACCGCGGTAAACAAACCAGGAAAAGCGGTAATTGCAGCGTACAGTACCACACTCCAGCCCGGGAACTTCTCGGTAGGGTAGTTGTTCCGAATAGCCACCCATCTCGCGACCAAACCTAGACAAAAACACATCAAAATACCAGGTATAAGCCCTGCCATAAACAAACTGGATACCGATATACCACCACCAGCAGCCACTACAAACAGAATCATGTTGTGACTGGGGGGAATCATTATCCCTGCCACTGAGGAGGTTACTGTGACATTTACCGCGTATTCCGCGCTGTAACCTTTTTCTTTCATCACCGGTATTAGTAGTGATCCCAGCGCCGATACATCAGCGACAGCAGAACCTGATATACCACCAAATAGCATACTAGAAAACACATTAACTTGCCCCAACCCACCCTTGGCCCAACCGACCATCGAGGATGCTAAACTGACTAACCTGGCAGCAATACCTCCGTGCAGCATTAATTCGCCAGCAAAAATAAAAAACGGAATAGCCAGCAGTGAAAATACCGAAACGCCAGAAACTACACGCTGAAAACCTATTAGCAGTGGGATCCCTTCATAAACAAATGAGGACAGGGCCGCGATGCCCAACGCGTAGGCGACTGGCATACCTATGACTAATAATAAGCCGAAACAGCCTAGTAAAACTAATAAACCCATACAACTATTCCTCAGTCTTATTCTTAGGTTCAGACCTTTCTTTATGCAAAACTAAATCTGAATAGGTACACAATGTGATGGCGCCACTAATGAAATTAGTCGCAGAAAAGAGCGCCACTAATACACCACTAATGATTACCGGGATATAACGTACCCCTTCGGGAACATACAACAGAGGAATCTCCCTACTCCAGGTAAACTGTAACAATTCATTTGCCTTGAGTGCCATAAGAACACCAAATCCACAGAGAATCAGATCGCAGATTAATCTAAATACTATTTTAACTCTGGGACCACAGAGCATAGGTACAATATCTACTGCTAGGTGGGTACGTTCGCGAATACCTGTCGCTGAAGATACAAAGGTAATAGTAATCATCATTAACAGTGCTAACTGCTCAACCCAAGTGGGGGAATCGTTTAGTATGTAGCGGCCGTAAACTAACCAGCCAAAAGTAGACACAAGTACAACCAAAGACAGTGCTGACACTAAGGTGCCTATGGCGGCGAGGGTATCTAAATATCGCTCCACAGATGGATGTAACGCTTTCTGTTTTCCCATGACTAACTCTTATTTTTATTCTTTTGTACGAAACTGTGCAGAGCATAGGTTCCGCGCTAGAATCCAACAACTTAAGGAACATGCTACCTACTAACCTCCAGTAGCTCCGAGGCTAGTCAGTAGCAATTTTTAAGCTTTAATCGACCGCTTTAATTCCTGCAATAAGTTCTTTTAGGATTGGGTTTTTCTTAATTGCACCTTCATACACAGGCGCCATTAACGCTTGGAAAGCCGACTTGTCGGCAATTTCATTGAATTTAACACCCGATTTAAGCACCGCTGCCTTAGACACCTCAACCCTTTTAGCCCACTCAGTACGCTGCAATACTGCGGATGCTACCGCCGCTTCCTTGACACTCTCCTGATCTTCGTCAGACAGCGCATCAAAAGCATTAACACTAACACAAATGCACTCTGGTAAGATCAAGTGCTGAGAAAGTGAGTAGTTACCTGCCACTTCGTAGTGAGCACTTGACTCAAAAGAAGGCCAGTTGTTCTCTGCACCATCTATAACGCCGGTTTTAAGTGAGGAATAAACTTCAGAGTAAGCCATAGGTATACCATTGCCACCCAGTGCTTCTACCATATCCACGTACAACGGATTGCCCATTACACGAAATTTCAAACCTTTAAGATCCGCAGGCTTATTGATTTCAACGCCTTTGTTGTTATAAAAAGAGCGGGCGCCCGAATCGTACCAAGACAGTGCCATAATGCCAGACTTACGCATCGCTGCACTCAAAGTGTCGCCAGTTTCACCGTCCATTACGCGGTGCATATGGTCCATATTCTTAAATATGAATGGTAGAGACAATACGTCTAACTCTGGTACTGCGTTGCCTAGTGGCCCCAGATTGAATCCAGCAAACTCAATACCACCTAACTGCATTTGCGAGATAGCATCCCCCTGATTTCCCAATACGCCGCCGTGGAATACTTTGCCGCCTACACGGCCATCGGTCTTAGCGGATGCCAGTTCAATGAACTTTTCCATGGCAATACCCACTGGATAATCTTTACCGTGGATATTCCAGCCTTTCCAATCGGCAGCTGATGCTGGTGCGCTAATCAACGCAACACTGGCTGCAAGAATTGCCGTTGCAACAATTTTCTTCGATAGTACTTTTACCATTTTTATAACTCCTCGAGTTGCTTTGTGTGATCCGGCTACGTAAAGTAATGACCGAACGGTTTAACAGGATTACACATATCGATCATACGATCAATAGGAAAGTTATAATATCTCTTGTTATTTTTCATTCAGTCAAAAACTAATAATTTCTCACCATGGAGCATGCTAATGACCCAAAAGAATACAAAAAAACCCAGAGAAAACCTAACCCAAAAACTTTATTCTCAAATTAAACTGCAGATTGAGTCAGGAGAATTAAAGAGCGGAGACAAGCTTGGCACCGAGAAACAGCTCATCGCTCAGCTGGGCGTCAGCCGCACTGTAATTCGTGAAGCCATCGCCAGCCTTAAGGCAGCAGGCTTGGTGGAGCCCAAACATGGCGTCGGGGTCTTCGTCACAGAGCCACAGCAAAATAACGGAAAGCTCAATTTACTGCTGCAAAACTCCCACAAAATTTCAGACACCATAGAGGCACTTGAACTGCGAGCAGCTGTTGAAATAGAGTCTGCTGGACTGGCTGCGTTGCGCTGTTCCCCTGCCCAAGAAATGGAAATATTTGAGTGTTATTATGCATTTAAAGACAAAAAAGAACTGCACCATAGCACCGAACAAGAAGATTACGAACTGCATGTCGCGATTGCAAAAGCCACGAATAATCAACACTTTGTAGACTTTTTAACCTTGCTGGGCAAGAAAACTATACCCCGTGCCAGACTGCTGCAAGAAGCGGGAATAGAGCCTGTATCTGACATAGACTCAAGACTTGATGACGAACATAAAGAAATCATTGACGCTATCGCTGACAGAGACCCAGCACGCGCACGAAACGCGATGCAATCACATTTAAACGGCGGGTCCAAGCGCTACCGAGCACTTGCAAGGCTAGTTCAAAGAAAACAGACTAAATGAATCCAGCATGTCATAATATGACTATTGACATATACAGCTAAGATATATTATAACTATAGCATCATCAGTAATAACGCTCACATTCCACCCTTTGCTATGGACTTTAGAATGCATTATTTAGAACTCAAACAAAAAATCAGCTCTGGGCTGTTATCTTTCCCTGTGACTCATTTTGACAAAAATACTTTTGATTTTGACAAACGCGCCTATCAAGATCACATCTCCTGGCAAACTCAATATGATGCAGCAGGCTTGTTTGCCGCAGGCGGTACCGGAGAGTTGTTTTCGCTTTCTCCTAGGGAAATCCCCATCATTGTAGAAGCAGCTAAAGAAGTAGCAGGCGACGTCCCTATCCTCACCGGTTGCGGATACGGTACCCGCATGGCGATTGAAATTGCGCAAGCGACACAGGCAAAAGGTGCCGATGGCCTGCTACTGCTTCCCCACTATTTGATTGGTGCGACACAGGAGGGCTTGTTCAATCACATCAAAGCGGTATGTGATAGCATCGATATCGGCGTAATTATCTACAACCGTGCCAACTCCGTAACAAACGCTGCAACCGTGCAGCGACTCACAGAGGTCTGTCCAAACTTAATAGGTTTTAAAGACGGCACTGGCGACTTCAACACTGTGCGCGAAATCACTTCAGTGCTAGGCGAAAGATTGATCTACATCGGCGGTATGCCAACACATGAAATGTTTGCACAAGCTTACGATGCCATCGGGGTTACTACTTACTCATCTGCTGTTTTTAACTTTGTCCCAGAAATGGCACTGCAGTTTTTCCAGGCGATGCGCAACAAAGACAATACCTACATAGAAACTGTACTGACGGATTTCTTCTACCCTTTTGCCAAAATTAGAGATCGCGCCAACGGATATCCTGTCTCTATTGTTAAAGCGGGACTTGCTGCAATTGGCCGTGACCCCGGTCCGGTTCGTTCACCGCTAACTGATTTAACTGGTGAAGAACTGGACATGCTAAAAATGGTAGTTCATAAGTACAGTTAACCCCCGCAGAGAAACAATGGCGCTTGACTCCAATCAAACACCTAACAGCTTATTATTACAAGAAGCAATCAATGATAGTTACTTCGGTTCATACCCACATTCTGCACCACAAGTTAGAACAGCCCTTTCAATCGGCATTCTCCACTTTCTACAACAGACGTCATATGCTGGTTGAAATTGTCTGCGATAACGGTTTAGTTGGCTGGGGCGAGTGCCTGGGGCCTGCCGATATCAATGTCGCCATCGTTAAGATGATGACCCCTCTATTGATAGGCAAGCAGGCTTTAGACATTGAGCTTATCTGGAACGAGTTGTACAGCCAGTTTCGCGATCAGGGGCAGCGCGGTGCTATCCTTACCTCTATCAGCGGTATCGATATTGCCCTCTGGGACTTATCTGGCAAATACTACAACAAGCCTATTTATCAACTGCTTGGCGGGGCTTATCGCAAAAAGATCCCCGCCTATGCCACCGGTGGCTTTCGAATAGTTGGTAAAGACCGTATAGCGAGCTTAGTTGCAGAGACTGATGGCTATGTGAAACAAGGGTTTAAAGCCTTAAAAATCAAAATTGGTTTTGGTATAGAACTGGATATCGCAGCTATCGCAGCGGTGCGGCAGGCGATTGGACCAAAGATCAGTCTAATGATCGACGCCAATCACGGTTACGACCTATGTGACGCTATTAAAATAGGCCAGTTAGCGGCGCAATATGATATCGATTGGTTCGAAGAGCCTGTTATCCCTGAGGCACTAAACTGCTACAGAGAAATGCGCAATCGCCAGCCTATTCCAGTCGCCGGCGGCGAGACTTGGCACAGCCGCTGGGGTATCAATGAAGCACTTAAGCAACAGAGCGTAGACATTATCCAACCAGATGTCTGTGGTGTGGGCGGTTTAACAGAAGCGAGAAAAATAATCACACTCGCCGATATACATCATGTGCGCTTGGTCCCACACGTGTGGGGTACAAGTATCGCCATGGCTGCCGGTTTGCATTTTCACGCCATTATTCCACCGTCCCCCAATGCCCATGAATCCAGGTCGCCACACTTTGAATTCGACCAGACACACAACCCCTTCCGCAATGCTATTGTTGAAGACCCGATCCAACATAATAACGGCATCATCGAAGTCCCAAAAGGTCCGGGATTAGGTATAAAAGTAATTCGTGAGAAACTCGCTGAATTTTCACCTGAGTAACAGCCACATATTGTAGGACTTAAAAATGCAACGTAAAAATACAGGCACAACCCCCACCACCCTACTTCCCGCGGGGAGTATCGATAGCCACATACACATTTATAGCCGCGATTATCCAGACCAACCCGGCGGGCCAGCATCTCCTCCTGATTTTCCAGGGCTTGACGAATATCAAAAAGTACAGAAGTGGCTGGGCCTAGGGCGGGTTGTAATAGTGCAAGCTAATGCCCACCAAAGAGACAACAGTTGCTTACTAAACGCTTTGGGCCACTTTGGTGAGAATAGCCGCGGTATAGCCTGTATTAGACCTGATACTCACGAGAGCACCCTCAATACATACCATCAACAGGGTGTGCGCGCGGCACGTATAATGAATCTTGGCGGCGCGACCCGTCTCGATGACTTGCTCAGTGTTAATGCACTTGTACAAGATTTTAAGTGGAGCTGTATAGTACAGTTTGATGGCAATCAGATAGACAGCCACGCTGCTCTATTACAGCAAATTCAAGGGGATTACGTTTTAGATCACCAAGGTAAATTTTTTGAGCCGATCAGCGTTAATAGTCCCGAGTTCAGCACCTTACTAAAGCTAATAGATAAAGGTAACTGCTACCTTAAGTTAGCGGGCTGCTATGAGACATCAAAATCAGGGTATCCTGATTATGCTGATTTGGGCGTTACCGCTAAGGTGTTAATCGCCCACGCACCTGAACGTATTATTTGGGGATCAAACTGGCCACACGTCTCATTAGCACCGAGTGACACTCCCTGCGATGCACAGCTTTTAGACACAGTTTGCAGCTGGATGCCCAATGCAAAAGTGTTACAGAAAATTTTTGTTGAAAACCCAGCCAAACTCTACGGTTTCGACAAATAATAGCTTAGCTTTAATAATTTACAAACCAATATCCATAATGGGGGATTCACATGAGTATTACAGGAAACATCTTAATTAACGGGCAATGGCTTAGCGGTGCTGCTTCTAATTTCAGTGCGGTTAATCCGGCAACCGGTACTAAATCCCTCCAAATTTTTAGCAATGCTGATATTGCACAAGTAGATAATGCGGTAGAGCTAGCATCAACTGCTTTTGATACTTTCTCTCAGTATAGCGATACACAAAAAGCCACTTTATTACGCTCTATCTCTGCAGAGCTAGAAATTATTCGCCCAGCTATTATTGAGCAGGGCACTTGGGAAACAGCGCTACCCGAGATGCGCATTGACGGCGAGCTTAGCAGAACAATCGGTCAGCTAAGTATGTTTGCACAATTACTTGAAAAAGGAGATTGGAAGCGGCCTGTGATTGAGCAGGCACAGCCTAATCGAAAGCCATTACCAAAACCTGATTTACGTTTAACCCAAGTGCCTTTAGGGCCGGTTGTTGTATTCTCTGCAAGTAACTTTCCATTAGCATTTTCTGTTGCAGGTGGTGATACAGCCTCTGCTCTTGCAGCAGGTTGCCCTGTAATTGTTAAAACTCATAGTGCTCATCCTGCTACTTCTGAATTAATCGCCAGTGCGATCTTAAAGGCAATTGAAACGTGCGGGGCACCAAAAGCTATTTTTGCAATGCTTCATGGCAGTGGTCGTACAATTGGTACTGCGCTCGTTAGGCACCCCAAAGTAAAAGCGGTTGGTTTTACTGGTTCCATTACTGGTGGTCGTGCACTTTATGATGTGGCAGTGTCTCGTCCTGAACCTATTCCATTCTTTGGTGAGCTCGGTTCTACTAATCCTGTTTACATACTACCTCAGTCACTTGAAGAGAAAGCGGAACAAATTGCTGGATCATTTTTAGACTCTTTAATGATGGGTGTCGGTCAGTTCTGTACTAGCCCCGGCATGCTGATTGCTGTTAAAGGTTCAGCTTTTGATCGTTTATTCACGGCCCTTGCTGAAAAAGCACCAACACTTGGTGCCGGTAGTATGTTGACTGCTGGTATTTGCGATAACTATAACGTCCTGTGTGCAAAACGCTCAAACTTAACAATAATTGGCCGAGGCTCAGCTGCCGATAACGCTGCTAGCCAAGCACAAGTATCACTCTTTAGTATAGATGCGACTGATTACTTGGCTAACCTAGATCTAGAAGAAGAAGTTTTTGGTCCATCTTCTTTAGTTATTGGCTGTGAAAGTCAAGCACAGATGCTGGAGGTTGCAGCAAGCATGAAAGGTCATTTAACCGGTGCTATCTTTGCCCAAGAGAAAGATCATAATATTGCAACTAAGTTACTACCAATTCTTCAACAACGTATCGGAAGAGTGTTATTTGATGGCTTCGGAACAGGTGTAGAGCTAAGTTCTGCAATGTCACACGGCGGCCCTTATCCGAGCAGTTCTGCATCTCAGACAACCTCTGTTGGCACACGAGCTATCGAGCGTTTTACTCGACCTTTGTGCTACCAAAATACTCCAGATGCCCTGCTACCGATTGAGCTTCAAAACGCTAACCCGGGTGGAATTATGCGCCTTGTAAACAACCAGTGGTCAGATAAATCAATTATCTAAGCTATATCTAAATTGTTAAACCCAAAACTTAGGGGGTTAACATATTGAGCCACTTGCAAACACATTCCCAAATCAGCTCGTCAATCGCCTTAGAGTCACAGCTGAAGTGGCCGATGGTGTGCTCACCAAAGTGGTCTTTGATTAGGGCCGCATGAGCGTGCTCGGCTAGATTAAATTCAGCGAACGTTTTAAACGCTCGGGAGAATGTAGCTTCCGACAGTGGTGGCTTAGAACAACGAGGGCAAAGAACTGTGGTAGCTGATTAACAACCTTGGCGATGGCCTTCAAACCAATGTACACAGCCCAAAAACGAATGCACCAACTAACGGGCTATTGACTGCTAGCCGACGTGATTGACGGCGTCAAATTTATAGACGTAGCCCGAATCGAACAGGATGCTGCTTGACGCCCATACACCACATTTGACTATAGCTCTAAGATCTCTTGTAAGGGCCCGAATTCACTGTGCCACTACAGGAGGTAAGCACATTGGTCATATTCTTATGCTCAAATGAAAAGTATGGGGTTTATTATACCCAGCAATTGTTAACGCCGGCAAACCGCCACTTAAGTGTGTTTCCACACTCACTAAAGGGGCTTTTACCCCTAAATATACCAGGCTTTATGTCATTGTAGGGTTCATTACTGTGCTTTGGCCACTAGTAATAACTGCTACGTGTAGCAGGTGATTTTTTTGCCACACTGACTCCTAATGTAGGAGTTCCATTTAGCAACAAACACCAATACTAGTGTGCGACTTTGGAACCTAATTAAAGGATAAATACACGGATATTATTCCAAATATGAGAGGGATTGTGGGTGCGTACTTACCATTGAACTATTACACAAGCTAGTTCAAAGCATCTACAATGCCGATTCATAACTAGCACGCAGCGCCAAACCACTCAATGTTTTTTAGTGCAGAGTAAAGGCCTGATAGTATTTAACTAAGGAAGGTCAACAGAGCTATTTACAGCCAGTTAAACCTCAATTTAGTACAGGCAAATTTCAAATGAATTGTCGACGTAAGCGCTCCAATCCGTGTAACAGCATTTGGCCCGGCTTGCCATCGTCGCCAACTATTTTTTTTGTTGAAACCAACTTTAGTGCTTTTGCCTGATTATTCAACAACTCAATTTTTCCTGGTGTAACACTTTCTTTATCGTTAAGTATTTGATCTGCACTGGTGGCTATTGTCGTTATCAGAGGATACCCAAATTGAGTCCCACCTCCTTTAATAATATGAACCAACTCTATCGCCTTTGCTTTAAGTGCACTATCTTTAGGCGTATTAGACAAATCAGAAATCACTTTCATAAAATCATCACATTGTACCTCTAAGCCATCCTCATACATTTTTAACAATTTTTCAAATGCATCTTTACGAATGGCTGCAAGCATACTTGAAGGATTCTCAACACGCTTGTTCTGTTGTGCCATTTGATCAACGATACTCACAACCTGCAGCAAAACTTGGGAAAAGCTCACTACTTCACCATTTTCCTCATCGCTAGTAGATAAATTGACTGGCTGTTGACTCACCGCTGGGGCAATCATACGAGACATTGAAGTATGAATTTCTTCGCCTAACGAATTATTAATCGATTTTAGCAGAAGTGGTAATTCTATTGGTTTAACACAGATATCGTTCATACCCGCCGTCATATACTCAGTAGTATTACCCGTTGAGATATCTGCAGTCAGGGCAATAATTGGAATATTGGACTTGGGGCCATCCATTGCTCGGATAGACGCGGTTGCCTCTATGCCATCCATGAGCGGCATTCGAACATCCATCAATATAACGTCAAAATCATGTGCGTTAAAAAGAGCGATCGCACACTGACCATCTTTGGCAATTTCAACGGAGTGATCTAAATCATTTAAAATTTTCTGTATCAAATATTGATTAACATCATTATCTTCAGCCACTAATATATTCAAAGGCCTAGACGCCACCCACTTTTCTGGGGCGATGGTCCTATCTGTTGCTACCACTTCTTCTTGTACAGGCTGGCAGTAAACCGTAAACCGTAAACCAAAACGAAGACCCTTTATCCTTTGTGCTTTCAACACCAATTTGGCCCCCATCAATTCTACCAGCTGCTTGGAAATCGATAGCCCTAACCCTGTGCCACCATAGGTCCTGGAGGTTGAACTGTCTGCTTGAGTAAACGCATTGAAAACTCTGTTTTTTTCCTCTTCAGTCAATCCTATTCCGCTATCAGTCACAGTAAACCGAAGCTGTAATTCATCCTGCCCATTCGGCTCTAGTTTGACAGTAACCTCAATGCAGCCTGTATTAGTGAACTTTAACGCATTACTGAGAAAGTTCGATAATACTTGTGCAATCCGCATGGAGTCCGCACAAATAGCTTCTGGCAAATCGTCATCTAAATTAATGTTAAGCGTCAAACCTTTCAACGCTATACTATGATCAAACAGGTGGATATGATCGTGGATAAACGAGCGAAAGTGAAAGTCTGAAGGCGAAGTTTCAAACATGCCTGCCTCAAGTTTGGATTGGTCAAGAATTTCATTGAGTATCGACATTAAGTTTGAGCCCGAAGACTTAATACTGGCTGCCCAATCCAACTGTTGAGGCGACAAGTTTGAATCAAGTAGCAAGTCCGACATACCTATAACCCCCGCCATCGGTGTGCGGATTTCGTGACTCATGGCGGCAAGAAACTGAGATTTGGTAAGGTTGGCCTCTACGGCCTCTGAGGCCTCTTTGG
The DNA here is from genome assembly GCA_913052465.1 of uncultured Oceanospirillaceae bacterium. Classification (GTDB taxonomy): domain Bacteria; phylum Pseudomonadota; class Gammaproteobacteria; order Pseudomonadales; family Balneatricaceae; genus Njordibacter. The sequence goes on along the minus strand of CAJXEN010000031.1, from coordinate 6,381 downwards.
TTGCTTGGGTCAGAGCAAACTCTTTCTCTTTTATGGCGGTGATGTCTTGAACGATTCCAAATGCCTGTAATGGTACTCCATTGATGTCAACCGCTACCTCCCTGCGCACATAAAGATGGCGAGTCTTCCCCAAAACAGAGATCCTGTATTCAATATCATTTTTGTTGCCCGGCCCATTATATGATCCTGTGCCCTGTAGGAAGAGTTCTCTGTCATCTGGGTGGACTACTTCTACTGCCACATCAGCATTAATGAAATAATCAAAGGCTTCACTCACAGTCATACCATGTATTCGTGCAAACTGCGCTGAGCACGACGTTAATTTATCCTTCACCAGATCCCAGCAAAAGTGCCCCATGTTGCCCATGTTTTCCGCTTGATGATAGAGCGTATGGCTTCGTTGCAACTCTTCTTCCACCTGTCTTATTTCGGTAATGTCTTGGATCATCCCTACCGTTTTGATCACCACTCCAAGGTCATTTAACACAGGTTCACCTATTTCACGTAGGTAAATCCAGGTACCTTCGTTGTTCAAACACCGGTACTCAATCTCCCACCTTTGTTTAAGCTCACGCGCTACAGAAAGGGCTTGTCTGTATCGTTCACGATCTTCCTCACACACACGAAATTGATCTTCTTTGAGGCTTTTTATCGACTCGATCAGGTGCTCAACGGTCATCCCAAAAATACTGGCATACTGTTCTGAGCAGGTAATATACCTGCCTACTATTTCATCCCACTCCCAATGGCCCAGTTTGCTAAATTGTTCCGCTTGAATAAATAAAGCGTTGCTTTTGCGCAGCTGCTTTTCGACTTCTGCACTTTTAGTAATGTCAGTAACAATTGCACCTAAGCCATCGACCTCTCCATCACTATTGAAGACTGGAAACTTTATTGTTAGCACGGTGCGTGATTGATCCTTGTAGTTCGCTTTGACTACTTCTTCGCGCCACTCGACTTTACCCAAATCCAGAACAGATAGATCATGGTCTCGAGAAGACGCAGTCAACCTGGGATCATTAGTAATGGCCGGGAACATCCCTACGAGGTTTTCATTTTTGACTCTAAATAATGTCTCAAATTGCTTATTGACTCTGATATAGCGACCTTCTCGGTCCTTCAAAATTACTTCGACAGGTGCGTTATCCATTATTGCATCAAGTTGCTGCTTATAGGTTAGGAGGTCGTTTTTAGATTGAGTAAGACTAAGTAACTCTTCACGGAGGCGCTTAACTTCTAAAGTCAGCTCCTTACAATTTAAATTCTCACTCACCTAGATCACACCCCATATTTAACAATTATTTAGCACTAATTCAGTGTATTACAATATGATTTGAACAATAAAAAACTGTTTTCTCTAACAACTGTAACCAAGAGGTTTGACAGGCCTCTTTTGACCAGAAAAATGCTCTCTAACGATGGCTCAAAAGGCGCTACCTATTTTTATACTCTAACAAAATGTAAGGGCATTAATCTACTCAGCATTAATTGACGCGGGTAAACTAACACTTAAGTGGGTTTCAACACTAAAAACAGAGGCTTCCACCTTTTTATGTGTTCAGCTATCAGTAATTGCATAGAACATTACCTTACCTTGGTATGTTACTTATACCAATTGAGTTTAGCAGGTGCTAAAAAAACTGGACAGGCACCTATTTCTGCAGACCCTATCACGAAGCGCCCTATTTAAGAGCAAAAAACCTGGTAATTGCGCCACTTTAGGGCTTAATAGGATGTAAAGCTTAAGAATAGCTGATATTTAGCCGTTTTAAGACTGAAAAAGTTGGCACAATCCCTGCATCCCTCTATGCTAGGCGATATGCCATTTATAACTTATTAGTGCAAAGGATTCCTCAATGAAATTGGTTAGCGCAATCATTAAGCCGTTCAAATTAGACGATGTAAGAGAAGCTCTTTCAGATATGGGCGTACAAGGCGTCACTGTGACTGAAGTAAAGGGTTTTGGCCGCCAAAAAGGCCATACTGAACTTTACCGTGGTGCTGAATACGTCATTGATTTTTTACCTAAGGTTAAAATTGAAGCAGCAGTTGATGACGATTTGGTAGACCAGGTAATTGAAGCCATTAGTAACTCTGCCAATACGGGTAAAATTGGTGATGGCAAAATTTTTGTTGTCAACCTTGAGCAGGCTATTCGTATCCGTACGGGTGAAACGGGCCCAGAAGCCCTTTAAAAGCAGCTTTAGCCACATAACACCTCCTATTCAACGCTATTTATAGCGCAAAAAACGAGATGGGGTTTAATGACGACTAGTTATCTTGTATATTGTGACCACCAACTTATTCATGCAAATTATAGTTAGTAGTCTATAATTTTGTTGGGACAGTTGGATATAACAACGTGGTATCAGCCATAATATATTAAGAGTCGACAAAACATAATGAAATACGCTGGTTTTCGAGGGGAGTTTATATTTGGACTGGTCGCCTGTGCGATGGTCTTAGTGGTGGCTTTATACATGGAATTTGCCATGGGCCTAGACCCATGTATGCTGTGTATGAGTCAACGTTTCGTTTACCTAGGCATGGCCTCTATTTTCATGCTGGCAGCCTTACACAACCCGTATTTTGGTGGCCATAGCCGTTACGGTTTTTTGCTCTTTATAATGAGCTTAATAGGTTTAGGTTTAGCCACTCGCCAGCTGTACTTACAAAGCTTACCGGAAGATATAGTACCTGCTTGTGGCCCTAGCTTTGGCTACATGGTTGATGCGTTCCCATTTATGGACGTACTAATGACGATGGTTAAAGGTTCAGGCTCTTGTGCAGAAGTACAATGGAGCTTTTTAAGCTTGTCCATTGCTGGATGGAGCTTTGTATTATTTAGTCTACTTGCTCTTTATTGCTTGCGCCTAACTATGGTTCGTACCAAAATATTATTGGTTTAAAACCACCAGGCTAGGACTTGTAAAACCATAGCCGCCATTACACCCGCAATCACATCATCTAACATGATGCCAAAGCCACCTGCCACTTGCTTGTCGATCCAGTTAATGGGCCATGGCTTGATGATGTCGAAAAAACGAAACAATGCAAAGCCAACTAAAATCCATATCCAGCCTACTGGTGCTGCGATCATCGTGATCCAGAAACCTACAAACTCGTCCCAAACAATACCACCGTGATCATGCACTCCCAAATCATCTGCAGTTTTGCCACAGATATAAATGCCCAATACACCTGTCACTAAAATAACGAGCAAATAGAGATCTAAGCTGAGCTGCGACAAAGGCCAATAGAGTAAAACGGCAGCCATAGTACCAAACGTGCCTGGGGCTTTTGGCACGGCGCCACTGCCGAAGCCAAAAGCGAGTAGGTGTACTGGGTTAAACCAATTGGGTTTTACATTAACCGTTTTCATGGCACAGTTCCTTAGAAGTGTTGGTAGCCTTTCGGAGGTACAAATAAACCCTTATCCCCAGCCCAAATTCGACAACCCAGCGTAGTGCTGGTATGGCCTATTGCGGTAAGGGGAAGGTTTTTTAGCTTTGAATAGGCTTGTGCTTGTGTGACAAGGTGAGAAGGCAGCGTAAAACACAACTCAAAATCTTCTCCGCCATTAAGCGCATAATCTCGCGCCTGAATTAATGACACATGGGACGTTAATTCAACAGACAAGGGTAGGTCATGCAATTGGAGGTCTGCGCCGCAGCCACTTGCACTTAAAATATGGCCTAGGTCCTGCACTAACCCGTCTGAAACATCTAAACAGGCTGTGGCTTTGTTCCTTAACCACTGCCCAAGGGCAATGCGTGGCGTTGGGTTCCAAAAGCGTTTGCTAAGATCATCTGCGGCATCACGCTGATGCTGCATAAGCTGAAGCCCAGCTGCTGAGTCACCCAAACTACCCGACACCATAATAACATCGCCTATACCGGCACCACTGCGGGTAATGGCTTGGCCCAATGGCACCCAGCCCATCACATGAATACTAATGCTCAGTGGGCCTTTAGTAGTATCACCACCCGCTAGGCTAATAGCACATGCTTGGGCTTGAGCTGCTAAGCCTTGGCTAAAACTGCGCACCCAAGCTTCATCTGCACTGGGCATGGTGAGGCATAGATTAAACCAGGCAGGGGTGGCTCCCATCGCAGCTAGGTCGCTAACACTGGCGGCTAGGCAACGCTGAGCTATTTGAGAGGCAGCCATATCAGCAAAGAAGTGTACACCCGATACAAAAGTATCGCTGCTTACTGCTAATTCATGTTTAAAAGGTACTTGGAGTAACGCGCAGTCATCACCTGGGCCAAGGGCCATAGTAGGCCCAGGCCGCAGCTCTGGGATGTCAAAGAAGCGTTTGATTAGATCAAATTCGCCCATATTAATCACTGGCGCAGTCACAAAAATAAACTAGCGAACGCTAGAGTTCTGTTTTGCTTCGATTTCTATCGCACGATGATTGAGCGCAACCTTGTCTAGGATACTGTTAACATATTTATGCCCATCAGTGGCACCAAATACTTTAGCTAGTTCAATACACTCATTGATAACAACGCGATATGGTACAGATACTGAATCACTCAGTTCATATGCGCCCATACGTAGCACGTTTAATTCAATCGGGTCTAATTCACTTAGCTTACGGTCTAAGTGCTCCCCAATCATCACATCTAGGCTTTCTTGCTGTGCAGCCACACCACGCAACAGTTGGCCAAACATACGTTTGTCAGCTTGCTTAAAGTCTTGGTCAGATAGAAACTGAGCTTGCACTTCCACAGCGCTAGCGCCGCTCATGTGTACTTGGTACAAAGCCTGCAGTGCCAACTCTCTGGCAGCACGGCGGCGGTCTGGACGACCTTTATTAGCGCTCATTTATGCCTCTAGCTGACGTAATAAGCTAACCATTTCAAGTGCAGACATGGCTGCTTCTGTGCCTTTATTACCCGCTTTTGTGCCACAACGTTCAATGGCCTGCTCTATAGAGTTTACCGTTAACACACCGTTTGCAACGGGGATGCCGTATTCCAAACCTACTTTGGAGATGCCAGACGAAACCTCACCAGACACGTATTCAAAATGAGGTGTGCCACCTCGGATCACAGCTCCAAGGGTAATAATGGCATCATCTTTACCTTGCTGGGCAATTTTTTGGGCCACTAAAGGAATTTCAAAAGCACCAGGTACACGCACAACACGGATGTTGCTGGAGTCAACACCATGACGCTTTAGTGTGTCTAGAGCACCTTCAACAAGGCTTTCTACTACAAATGCGTTAAAGCGGCCTACAACCAGAGTGTAGTGGCCATTAGCGTCGTGAAAACGACCTTCAATATGAGTTACAGACATATGTTTTTCCTTACTATTCTCTTACTATGCTCTTACTACAATAGTGCAGCAATCGATTAATAATTGCAGTCAATGTATTCTTCAATTTCTAAGTCAAAACCAGAAATGGCATTGAATTTCATTTCTTGGCTTAATAAACGCATTTTGCCTACGCCTAAGTCACGCAAAATTTGTGATCCAGTACCTACGTTTAAGTATGCGCCAGAACCGTCTGTATTAAACTGACGAGGGGCAGCCGTTTCAAAGAAAGCGTCTATACTACCTTGTAGGTTGCCGTCGTTAGCTTGCGCCAGTAATACCAAAACACCTTTGCCCTCTTTAGCAATATGCTCAAGACAAGAGTCAATAGTCCATTTAGGTTTAGACGGTATCGCGCCTACCAAGTCTCGCAATACATCTGCCATGTGCACTCTTACAAGGGTCGAATCTTGTGGCTTAATGTCACCCATAGTCAGTGCTAAATGAGTGCCATCGTAAATGCTGTCTTGGTAGGTGTGCAAGCTAAACTCACCATGGCGAGTAGGCAAGGCATGGTGGCCCACTTTGGTAATGGTCTTTTCATTAAGATTACGAAACTGAATCAAATCAGCAATGGTACCAATTTTTAAATCGTGATCATCTGCAAATTTCATCAAATCATCACGCCGCGCCATGGTGCCGTCATCATTCATAATTTCAACAATGGCAGCCGCTGGTGCATGGCCTGCCAGACGAGCCAAATCACAACCTGCTTCGGTATGGCCAGCACGGGTTAACACACCACCCTCTTTTGCCATTAGCGGAAACACATGGCCTGGCTGAACAATGTCTTCTGGCTTAACATTAGCAGCCACTGCTGTGCGGATAGTGTAGGCCCGATCTGCAGCGGAAATGCCTGTAGTCACCCCTTCGGCTGCCTCAATAGATACGGTGAAATTAGTTTCGTAAGCAGTACCGTTACTTTTTACCATCAGCGGCAAATCAAGTTTTTCACAATGCTCTCGAGACAAAGTAAGGCAGATAAGTCCTCGAGCGTGCTTGGCCATAAAGTTAATATCTTCAGGCCTAACCTGCTCGGCTGCCATTACAAGATCA
>CAJXEN010000030.1 GCA_913052465.1 uncultured Oceanospirillaceae bacterium | reverse complement strand
AGGCTTTTTTATTGGGCGCAGGAAAATGGCAAGCGCTGACTTGCGCTCATATGGGTATCAAAGGCGTAGCTAAGGAACCTGTCAATAACGATGCTGCCGCAAGCCATGTGACCTTAGGGTGAGGCTGGCTTAGTTAGTAACGCATTTTTTTGTGCCACCCAAATAATACTCATCTTTGATGTGCAGCTAGTCCTTACCAAACGTCTTCTTTTGTATATCACCATGATACAATAATGACTACTTAATTGAGGTCATCTAACCATGTCTAGCAACACGTTAATCTTACTTCTTATACTCTTCTGTATTGGTATGTCTGCAGCAATCGCCGTAATTGTTGTGCGGCAAAGAAGAGCCTTTAAGCTTAACCAACAACGCATTGTTGGCTTGCAAAATATGCTGGAGAAGCAATACAATAATCGCGTAGAAAGTATAGCTTTAATAGCCAGGGCCATGGTGGATAAACAATGTGAGCCTACAGAGGGGTGTATTCGTTTAAAACAGTTGTTGGACCAGATTGAGCCCGACTTACTAAAGCAAGATCAATATAAGGTTATTGCGTTAATTTATAGCACAACTGAACACATGCCGATTAAGGAGCAATGGAAGCAACTGGAGAAGAAAGCCAAACATAAGTATACCCAACACCGAATTGCTCTTGAAGTTGAACACGCAGGTGAGATTCATGCTGCTGCAGTGGCATTAGTGCAGCATGATTTCCCAAGTTACCAAAGTTTAGGTTAAGGCCTTTCTAATACGGCTTACAGCCTCTTCTAATACCGCTTTAGGGCAGCCAAAATTAAGCCGCATAAAGTTTGTGTCATTAAAGTTACTGCCTGGTGATAGGCCTACACCGGCAGTTTCAAAGAAAGCGCAAGGGTCTTCCAAGTTGAGTTCAGATACATCAATCCATGCTAAAAAAGTAGATTCTAAGGGTAGCATGCGCAGGCCCTTAATATCATTGAGTTGCTCCATCAGATAATCACGATTATCACATAAATACCCATTCATCGCGGCCAACCACTCATCACCATGGGTGAGTGCGGTAAGAGTAGCGGTATAACCGAATGGGTTGATTTCAGAAATAATGCCATGCATTTCATTTATAAAGGCCCGGCGTAACTTGTCATTAGGGATTACCGCCCACGAACAAGCAAGGCCAGCTACATTAAATGCTTTGCTAGCAGCACCTAATACAATGGAATTGTTATGAGCATGGTCACTAACATCTAGATAGGGGATATGTTGTTTATCCTCATCCAAAATAATATCAGCGTGGATTTCATCTGATACCAAAATCAAATTATTAGCTTCACAATAGGCATCAATCCGTAGTAATTCTTCGCGGCTGTAAATTGCACCACCAGGGTTTTGTGGGTTACAAAACAACATTACTCTGGCGTCTTGAGCGTTGCGTTTTTCTAGCGCATCTATGTCTATACGGACTCTGTCTTGAGCATATGTCATGGCTAAATGGTTAGCCTGCTTACCTGCTGCCGCAGGAGTGGTATGAAAATAAGGATAAACGATGTCCGGTGTAAATACTTGGCTGTGCTGTTTGGATAAGCTGCGTATTGCAAGGGTTAAACTGGCCACAATGCCTGGCACCCAAACTACCCAGTTAGGTTCTACGTGGCAGTTGTATTTTTTTTGATAATAATCAGCCACTACTTGATTGCACTGTTCATCTGTTCGAGTGTAACCAAAAACACCATGCTTTACGCGATCTTCTAAGGCCTGTTGAATAACTGGCGCAGCCTTAAAGTCTGTATCGGCCACCCATAAAGGAATGACGTCTTGATGCTTATACTTGTCCCACTTTGCAGAGTTTGTATTGTGGCGATCCACAATAGTATCAAAAGAGAAGTTATCGCTGGCGTTCATCGTGTTTGGATCCTTTTGTGTATTGCCAGAGACAGGGTCAAAGGCTATATTAGGCGTTATCTTATGGGCCTCAGTTTGGACCATATTTCCCCCTTAATCTACGCTAAAAGTGTGTTAATTTGGAGCTTCAGCCATGAGCAGTAACGATCGTGTCATCATCTTTGATACCACCCTACGTGATGGGGAGCAAAGCCCAGGCGCTTCCATGACACAAGATGAAAAACTACGCATCGCCAAAATGCTTGAAAAAATGCGTGTGGACGTTATTGAAGCTGGTTTTGCAATCGCCAGCCCAGGCGACTTTGCGGGTGTAAAATCTGTTGCAGATCATATTAAAAATAGCACAGTGTGTAGTTTGGCCCGCGCATTAGATGGTGACATTGATCGAGCAGGGGAGGCGTTAAAAAATGCTAACTCTGGTCGTATTCACACCTTTATCGCCACTTCCCCCATTCACATGAAGTACAAGTTACAAATGCCGCCAGAGCAGGTGCTTGAACGTGCTGCTTATGCCGTTAAACGCGCACGTAACTTAATGACTGATGTTGAATTTTCTTTAGAAGATGCCAGCCGCACCGATTTTGATTTTATGTGCCGTATAGTAGAAGCAGCTATCGATGCAGGTGCACGCACTATCAATATTCCTGACACAGTAGGTTATGCAGTGCCAGAGGAATTCGGCGCTACTATTGCCCGTTTGATGAACGCAGTGCCTAACATAGACAAAGCCATCATTTCTGTACACTGCCACAATGACCTAGGGCTTGCCGTTGCTAATTCTTTGTCTGCTGTGAATAACGGTGCACGACAGGTCGAGTGCACTATTAACGGCCTTGGTGAGCGCGCAGGTAACGCATCACTGGAGGAGGTCGTGATGGCCATACGTACCCGCCAAGACGCTTTGCAAGTGACGACCAATATTGATACCAAGCACATTGTGCTTACGTCTCGTTTGGTATCTGGCGTGACGGGGTTCCCGGTTCAACCTAACAAAGCTATAGTGGGTGCCAACGCCTTTGCGCACGAATCAGGTATCCATCAAGATGGTGTGCTCAAACACCGTGAAACTTATGAAATAATGACTGCTCAGGATGTAGGTTGGAGCGACAATAAAATGATTATGGGTAAGCACTCTGGTCGTGCTGCTTTTCGTGCTCGTTTAGAGGAGCTAGGCACCAGCTTCGCTAACGATTCTGAGCTAAATGATGCCTTTAGGCGTTTTAAAGAGTTGGCAGATAAGAAACACGAAATATTTGATGAAGACTTGCAGGCCTTAGTCAGCGAGTCTGGCATTGAAGCGGCAAAAAACATACGCTTTAAACTCTCTTCACTATCAGTCACATCGCAAATAGGTGAAACGCCAGTGGCGCAGATCAAACTTATGATTGACGGTATAGAGGCCGATGCAAGTGCTGCTGGAAGTGGCCCTGTAGATGCTGTATTTAAGGCCATTGAACTGTTGGTTAAATCGAAAACTAGTTTGGAACTATACAGTGTTAACGCCATTACTAGTGGTACAGATTCTCAAGGTGAAGTCACTGTACGTCTAGAGAAATCAGGTCGGATAGTCAACGGCTTAGGCGCTGATACAGATATTATTATTGCCTCAGCTAAAGCGTATGTCCATGCCTTAAATACCCTAGATAGCGGTACTAAAAAAGCTCATCCACAAGTTTAATGAAATAGTAGAATAGACCATGGTTATGTTTCCTGTGTTGGATGAGGCTTCGCGTTTACAATATCTGCAAGCACTTGGAGTGACAAGCTGGTTGCCTACTGGTGCGTTGGTAGGTTCTCAGGTTAATGATGTGCTGTGGCAGGAAGAGCGGGAACACGAAGCCCTTAGCCTAATGGCCAATGATAGCTTAGGGTCATCAGAACTAGTGTCTTGTGAGTCGCATCTGTCTGCGCAGTCTGAGGGGTCTCCTGTGGCTTCATCTTCTGGATATAGTCAACATTCTCAACAGCCAAAAGTGATGGATCCTCAAGGGCAAACAGCAATGTTAGCAGAGACCTTAGGTGCACTTAAGGCTTCAGCTAGCCACCTACTTCCTTCCATCACGCAAACTTTGTCTCCCATATCATCGTCCAAATTGCCGAGTCGGCCAATTGACATGGATCAGTCTGCTCAAAAAGAGTCGCACGTTACTGAAGTTATTCGCCAGACACCTTCGATGGCCACTAATGTGTTGCGGCTGGCACCGCTGCACTTAGGATTGTCTCGGTACAGCAATGGTGTGGTGGTGGTTAACGATATCCCAGTGCAAGAAGGTGCGACTATGAGTAGCCCGATACAGCGCTTACAAACGGCTATTGTTAATTCTATAAGGTCTGCTTTGAAGGATACCAATACACAAACTCTGCCTGAAGTAACGTTGGAATTTAGCTGGCCGCTAGTGCCAGGCCCCCACGCGGATCACTCTTTGATAGGCGCTCAAAGTGGGCTTAAATATAGCCTAATAAAATTATTACAAGACAATTCATGCAGCAGAATGTTGGTTATGGGGCCAGCAGCTATGCAGTTACTTAAGCCCGACATGGCGCTGGGTGAAAGTGCTGAAGTTGAACTGTTTGATCTGACGGTTCAATCAGTCTACAGCCACAGCTTACACCAGCTATTAGCTGTGCCTAGCCTTAAGGCTGAGACATGGCTTCACCTACAAGCACTACTTAAGGTGCCTTAGCGCCATTTAAATTCTTTTTAATTACTTTGTATTCTTAACAACGGTTGCACTTATGATGATGGTTCGAGCTTTAGTTAAAGACGACATTGACCAGATTGTAGGTTTTTCGCTGGCCCCAAACGAACCTGATTGGTCAAAAGAAGCTTTATTAGATGCCTTAGATGGTATTTCAAATGGCACTTATCTAGCTAACGTTGGTTTAGATCAAGTCACAGGTCAGGTGGTAGGCTTGGCCATAGCTAGTTATATTTTTGATCAAGCGGATGTGCAACATGTAGTGGTCGATAAGCTGTTTAGAGGACAAGGTTTTGGGCGCCAGTTGTTACAATCGCTGATTAAAGGCTTAGTAGTGCGAGCAGTGGGAACTTTATTTTTAGAGGTGCGGCCTTCCAATCAAGTGGCCGTGGCCTTATATCAATCGATGGGTTTTGAGTGCATACAAAAACGCCAGGATTATTATCCCGGCGTCGATGGTGTTCGCGAAGACGCGTGGGTGTTTAGTCTAGCGTGTCGGTAGCGACCTTATAATCTGGATCTTCAATAACATTTAACTCCACCATGTTGCCTGCTTTAGACAGTAGGCTCTTACAATCTGAACTTAGGTGGCGAAGATGTAAGGTTTTACCCGCGCGAGAATATCGCTCAGCTAAAGTATCAATTGCTTCCAAACCTGAGTGATCAGCTACGCGGGAGCGCTCAAAGTCGATAATGACATCGTTTGGGTCTTGGCTTGGGTCAAATAACTCCAAAAAGTTTTGTACCGAACCAAAGAAAATCGGGCCCCGTAGGTAATAAATGCGGCTGCTATCCACGTCTTGGTGTGTTACCTGAGTATGTTTAGCGTACTTCCATGTAAATACTAAAGCGGAACAAATAACACCAACTACTACGGCGATAGCAAGGTCGGTGATTACCGTAACGCCAGATACTAAGACTAATACGAAGGCATCAGATTTAGGGACTTTTCCCAAAATACGAAAGCTAGACCATTCAAAGGTGCCCACCACCACAATAAACATGACGCCTATCAAGGCAGCAACAGGAATCATCTCAATAAGGGGTGATGCTACCAAAATAAAGGCCAGTAGAAATAGCGCGGCGCTAATGCCAGACAGGCGACCACGGCCACCAGAATTTACGTTAATCATACTCTGGCCAATCATGGCACACCCACCCATACCACCGAACATGCCGGTAGCAGTGTTGGCAATACCTTGGCCTACACATTCTTTGTTACCACGGCCACGGGTGCCAGTGATTTCGTCAACTAGAGAAAGTGTTAACAATGATTCAATTAGCCCAATGGCAGCCAAAATGATGGCATAGGGCAAAATGATAATAAGGGTTTCTAAGTTATAGGGTACCTGTGGAAGATGGAAGCTTGGAAGTCCACCGGCAATGGAGGCGATATCACCTACAGAGCGAGTGTTCAAGTTCAAGCCAACTGCTAACAACGTGACCACCAAAATAGCTGCTAATGACGAAGGTATGACACGGGTGAATTTAGGTAAAAAGTGAATAATGGCCATGGTGAGGGCAATAAGGCCAACCAGCACATACATCTGCATTCCTTCTAACCACTGTAAGTTACCATTATCGTCGATGAACTTAAACTGGCTCAACTGTGCCAAAAAGATGACAATGGCTAAGCCATTAACAAAACCTAGCATTACTGGATGAGGCACCATTCTGATGAATTTTCCTAGTCGTAAAATACCAGCTAAGATCTGTAATATGCCCATTAATACAACAGTGATAAAGAGGTATTCGACACCATGATCAGCTACTAATGACACCATGACAACGGCTAAAGCGCCGGTAGCGCCAGAGATCATTCCTGGGCGGCCACCAATAATAGCCGTGATTAAACCTACCATAAAGGCAGCATATAAACCAACTAGCGGGTCGACACCTGCTACAAAAGCAAAAGCGACCGCTTCAGGTACTAGTGCGAGGGCGACCGTAAGGCCAGAGAGTATGTCATTTTTTGCATTAGCCGGAGCACGGCTTGCGAGATCGAACATATTGTTTCCTGAAAGTTGGTGCATCAAAAAGGCGCATACTATACGTAAATTAACGAAATTTTTCAACGATAGGATAGATGGATGGTTGTTTTTTAACCAGTTATTGAGTGTTTTATATTGAGGAAAAGGCGCTAATCAGCGACAATAGGCTCATTCTATGTGCACACTGATGCGCTCCCTATATTTTTAAAGATTGTACCCACTATGTCCAGTTTGATTGCAGAAGAAGTTGCAAGCCGAAGAACCTTTGCCATTATCTCTCACCCAGATGCGGGCAAAACCACCATCACCGAAAAATTATTATTATTTGGGCAAGCTATTCAAACAGCAGGGTCGGTAAAGGGTAAAAAAGGTGATAAAAAAGCTACCTCAGATTGGATGGCGATGGAACAGCAGCGCGGCATCTCGGTGACGTCCTCGGTGATGCAGTTCCCTTATCAAAAACGTACGGTAAACCTGTTAGACACTCCTGGACATGAAGATTTTTCGGAAGACACTTATCGAACCTTAACGGCCGTTGACTCAGTGTTAATGGTAATTGACGGCGCAAAAGGTGTGGAAGACCGAACTGTAAAGCTGATGGAAGTCTGTCGTTTACGAGATACGCCTATTTTCACCTTTATTAACAAGATGGATCGTGAAGTCCGTGAGCAAATAGAAGTATTAGATGAAGTTGAGGATGTACTTAACATTGCCTGTGCACCAATAACTTGGCCTATTAGTATGGGTAAGCGTTTTAAGGGCGTATACAACCTTTACACCGACACCTTACATATATTCACCCCAGGCCAAGGTCATATTATTCCTGATGATATCCAAATTAAAGGTTTAGACTCTGATGAGGCTGCAGAGATACTGGGTGAACTGTTAGATGAATTAAAAGAAGAAATTGAACTGGTTCGTGGTGCAAGCCATAAGTTCGATATGCAGTTATTCCTTGAGGGTAAACAAACCCCTGTATTTTTTGGCACAGCGTTATCTAATTTTGGCATACGTGAAATGCTGGATTACTTTGTAAATTGGGCCCCTGCACCTCAGCTTCGAGACGCTGGTGAGCGCGTAGTACAAGCGGTAGAGCCTAAGTTCACGGGGTTCGTATTTAAAATACAAGCCAATATGGACCCTAAGCACAGAGACCGTATTGCTTTTATGCGCATTTGTTCTGGTAGCTATGAGCGTGGTATGAAAATGCGCCATGTGCGTATCGGTAAAGATGTAAAAGTAGCTGACGCTGTTACTTTTATGGCTGGTGAGCGTTCTAATGTTGAGCAAGCCTGGCCCGGCGACATCATTGGTTTACATAATCACGGTACCATACAGATTGGTGACACCTTCACCGCTTGTGAAAATCTTAAGTTTGCTGGTATTCCTCATTTCGCGCCTGAACTTTTTCGTAGGGTACGTTTAAAAGACCCGTTAAAAATGAAGCAGCTTAAAAAAGGGTTGCAGCAATTATCAGAAGAAGGCTCAACGCAGCTGTTTATGCCGGGTAAAAATAATGATCTAATTGTGGGCGCAGTTGGTGTATTACAGTTTGAAGTGGTCGCTTATCGCCTGCAGGATGAATATAAAGTTGAATGTATATATGAGCCCATTAGTGTCAACACTGCCCGGTGGGTTGAGTGCGATGACCCTAAAATGCTCGATGAATTTAAACGTAAGGCAGCAGAAAACTTGGCAATTGATGGTGGTGGACACCTAACTTACCTAGCACCTTCTAGAGTGAACCTAAGTTTAACGCAAGAACGCTGGCCAGAGGTTCGCTTTCGGGCAACACGGGAGCACTAACGTCGATTTTAACGAGGTGGTTTGAATGTATCAGCTGATTGATAGCCATTGTCATTGGGACCACCCTCGTTTACAAAGCCTGCAGCCTCATCTTTGGCAATCTTGCCTTGCTCAAGGAGTAGGGCAGCTAGTCTCCCTGGCACCCAAAAAGCCTTATTCTCGAAGCAAATAGCCTTGTGTGAGCAACATCCATGCTGGCATCTAGCCCTTGGCCTTCACCCATACTTCAATGATCAGCATACTCAGCAGCACCTCACCGATTTGGCTGATGCGGTCGGTCGTAATAAGCTTGTTGCAGTAGGCGAAATCGGGTTGGATTTTATGTTGGATACAACGCTAGAAGGTTTCTCTATTGCGCTTCAAGAGCGCTGGTTCGTAGCGCAAGTGAAACTAGCTCAACAAGAAAAATTGCCCATCATCGTGCACAGTCGCAAAGCTAACGATCGTATAGGTCAGCTCCTAAGGCAGTTAAACTTTGATCAGGGCGGTATCGTGCATGGGTTTAGTGGCAATGTGCAGCAAGCTCAAAAGTTTACTCAGTTGGGGTTTAAAATAGGTTTAGGTGGTAACCTAACCTATGAACGGGCCGCAGCGATGAGGCGCTTGGCACAAGCTTTACCACTATCTGATATTGTATTAGAAACCGACGCACCTGATATGCCAATGGCTGGTCAGGATAAAGGCCAACCTAACCGACCTGATGAGCTACCAAGAGTGTTGGCAGTATTAACACAGCTGCGGTTGGAGTCAATGAGTGAAATTGCTATGCAAACTGCGGTTAACACGGCAACTGTGCTTAGGCTTAACTAACCAAAAAAGATATGCTTTAAATAAACATCACTCACTGATTGGTGCTAGTTAGCACATGTCTTCAAAGGGGTTGAGAACAGACAAGTCGACGCCTTTGGCATAGCCTGGAATTCGAATTTCGTGGCGGTTTATTAATAAATCTTCACCATTTAATACGTTATAACCAAATTTATAGGTGGGCTTTGACAGGCCGCGGATGCTTTTTAAATCATAATCTGCAGCCACTTGGGCATGTTGCTCTTGGGCTAGACGCATGTTATCCATAGCCTTAATACCATGCTTTTTAAGCATCAGCTGATTAGCAATATGAGGTCCCATTAAAACCGCGCTGGCGTTGTTGCCACCAAAACCCTTTGAATTCAGCAGTACAGTATCAATGCCTTGCGTGCCCACTTCATGGTGTGCGGCTTGAATCGCAAGATGGCTGTTGTGAACGTCACTTGCTACGTGATCGATGGTAGCGATGCCCGGTAAAATACCATAGCGCCAAACTCCCAGAGAAACTGCAAGCTGGTCACCGCCTGCGGTACCTTGAGAGTGGCCAAGGTAGGCTTTTACAGCACCTACTTTCCAGCGTTCTATGCCAAACGCTTTAGCTGTTTCATTAATCACGTGGGATTCGGTAATGCGATTCTGTGGTGTGCTTGTACCATGGGCCTGTACGCAAGAGCGCAGGCGTAAAGACTGGTCGCCTAGCATGCTTTCTGTGAGCGCTGCAGCTTTTGCTAAGGTAAGGTAATTGCCTATGCCTGGGGCTGATATAGATTTTTTATGACCATCAGCACTAACAAATACACCAGGTACTGCGCCGTGAATTTGAGCCCCAAGTTTGAGGGCTAATTCGTCGCTGGTCAGCACAATCCATTGGGAAGCTTCACCCATTGTAAAGCCACAGTTAGTAGAAAATGGGCGTGAAGTACGGCGCAGATCTGGTTCTGCACTGGCATCTAACGCAACCACCTCATGGTCTTCTGCCAATGCACCCATGGTACGAAAACCTTCCATCACCTCAGGCGTAATAGGTGCGTCACTACCACCAACGATCACTAAATCGCGACGACCGCTGGTGATGTCTTCAACAGCATTGCGTAGGTTGTATAAAAATGTCGCGCATGCACCTAATGCGGAACCTACAGCACCAACACTACCCAAGAGATAGGCATTTACAAAGTCAGCTGGCATTTGGCCATAACCTAGGGGCATTTGTTTGGAGGTAATGCGTTTACCCACACTTGGGCTTTTTAGCAAACCACCAAAACCAGCTTCATCCAGCTGGCCAATCGAATTGCTTGCATAAACAGCGATACGATCTGGTGCAATCTGGTCTTGAATGGTGCGCCATGCAATACCGGTAGAACTCAGCGCATCGGAAGCACCAAACACCGTCATCTGTAAATTACGTGGATGGTTACGAGACTGGTATAAGGATCCCGGCTCGAAGCCATCAGGCAGCTGGCCTGCCGCACTTACTGTGGCTCGCTTTGTGTCTGGTAAAATAGCAGAAAAAGAGCCACTTATAGTGACTTCTGCAGTGTCGCTATCAATCGATGTTACTTGCCAATTGTCGGGTAGGCGGTTGGGTAAGTGGCGCTTACGTATACGCACACAGGTGCAGTCGCCAGATGCAGGTCTAATTTGTGCAGCTTTGTTCAATACCAGCTGGTGGATGTCATAGGCCTCTGCACGAATTGGGCGGATGAGGGTAGCATGTTTTAATTCTTCGCCCAATTGCTCTTCTAATTGAGCCTGGGTTAGCCCTTGGTCTTGGCCTGCTATGTAATAAAGGCCATTGATAAAAGTAGCTTTGTTGGTGAGCGTGGCAAGATCTGCCATAGTGTCTAGACGGCTTTGTGTATCTAAATGATCAACAATAAGGCGGCGGTAACCGTGATGGGAAGAGGTCCGACCAGCGGCATTTATTCCGCCAAAACCAATAATGACTGGTAGATTCGACAACTAGCAATTCCCCAAAAGTGAATGACATTTATATGTAAGGCTACATTCTAGCAGAGTGGTGGCTAAACTCTAGGGATTGCTTCGTAATCTAGTGGATTCGATGCACTTCCAAGTGTAAACGGGTAATTTTCTTGCCTAATAAGTGCAGTTCTCCTTGGGTTCTTTGCTCACCATCGCTACTAAACTCAAAAGTGAACTGCCTCAAAAATGTGATATGACCATGGTTATCACGATTTAGGCGTGTTTTTATAAGGGCCACCGTATCATCCAGCAACTGGAGGTCTTGTTGCTCACATTGCTGCTTGGCCGCCAAGCGTGCCCGGTCCTTTGCAGCACTTGTGTCCCACCAGTAGATCAAACCTAAAACTAAAGGCAGCAAAAACCACTCTAAACTCATTACCCACCTGCCTTTTTTACGGAAGGCCAACCACGGTTAGCCAATAACATCATTAATATATCGCGTTGGTCGCCCTG
Organism: uncultured Oceanospirillaceae bacterium; assembly: GCA_913052465.1. Taxonomy (GTDB): domain Bacteria; phylum Pseudomonadota; class Gammaproteobacteria; order Pseudomonadales; family Balneatricaceae; genus Njordibacter. The sequence goes on along the minus strand of CAJXEN010000030.1, from coordinate 7,622 downwards.
TAATTCAAGGGCCTGTTCCTTAACAGCGCCACCAGTACTGGTTTTTTGTTTGAGTTCCTTAAGTAATTTTTTTAAATCGGTCTCAGTCATCGGTATCCCAGTAACCGTGGTGACTCCCTTACCCTTGCGGCCTTTAGTTTCGAGTCTAATGCGCACGTTACCATCACCCATTATGATGCCATCAGTGTTGCATTGGCACTGGGCACAGCCACAATCGGGGCATAGTCGACCTTGATCAGTGGAATAAACAAGTCTCGACATATTAGTTGGTCCCTGGAGTGGTGATACCGTGAATCGGATCTTCAGTAACAATTGCCGGGCGCACAAGTTGTACTAACTCACTGCAAATGTGTTGATTGCTGTTACCCCACCAAGACTTTTGCCACGGTTCCAATTTATTAACCCGGATCATAGATCTAATGTCATCAATATAGTCGACACCCCGAGAGGAGTAGCTCATTAATCCAGCCGACAAGGCGCGCGCGGTGATTGGCAGGCCTTCATCGATTAGACACTGTCGAATCCGACGCAATCCACTATAACTCCCATGAGAGTTTAAGTTGCGAATGTAGGCATCCACAGACTCTTGAGGGTCTTTAAATTTACGCACTTCGTAACTAGCACCTTCAGGTCGGCCGCTAGGTACCAAGCCACAGCCAGCACTAAAGCACCATTGGCCAAATAAATTGTTACCTTGAGTTGCAAAGCGTGAGGTGCCCCAGGCACTTTCATTAGCTGCTTGAGCCAATACTAAAGCGGTTGGTATGGTGCCCATTTTTCGTAACAATAAATCGATTTGTTCTGCAGGCACTTTAGTTTTTATCTTATGGCTCTTTGACCAACGGCTAAGCTTTTTGAGCTGCTGTTGGGAAATTTTCTGTGGCTGCATGCCTTTAATTTCTCTACGAATTTGGACGACTTTGTAATTTGCAGTTTCTGATAACGCAGTCATGTATTTGAAAAAGCTATTTTTTTTTGTTTTTATGTCGGTAATATCTGCAAACGTAGGTAGGGGTTTCACTTTGGGTCGCAAGCTAGCTTGAATAGCATGGCTAATACTGGCGGCAGCATTAGCGCTAGAAACCACCCGACTTGTGGTGGCTTTTTGGGGCTTTAAATCACCTTGTAATACCTTAGGTGGGGCTGGTGTAGTGAGGGTTCCTAGCTGATTAGTTTGATCGACAATCAGTACAGATTTCTCTGCATTCTTAAGTAAGAAGGCAACAACAAGGATTATAACTAAACCTGTTAAGCCTGCGTGTTGGCGTAAAAATGCAGGGATATTCATAGGCAGAATGGATCTCCTAGAGATGATCGAGCTTTTCTGGCGAAATGTCATGTTCCCCCAGCTGCATCGTTAAACTGGCGTTTTCCTGCTGCAATTGTGCTATCTCCAGGGTGGTTACCATGCTTTGGCTGATCAATATTGATACCTTTTGTTCAAGGGCTTGCATGAGCAGGTGACAGCCTTGAAGTGTTGGTAAGGAAGTCATTGAATTAAATCTCAGCCGTTTTTTTGGCTTTTTCTATGGCTGAAAAAGCAGTCATTTGTGCTTCAGTTGCTGGTAACTGGTGATTTTTTTTCCATTCACTATAGGGCATGCAGTAAACATGCTCACGAGCTTGGTCATAATCCATGGCAACATCTTTCTCGTTGGCTGCAGCCATCAGCCACTTACTCATACAATTACGACAAAAACCGGCCAATATCATTAAGTCGATATTCTGTACATCCTTACGTTTGTCCAGATGCTTAACTAAGCTACGAAAGGCTGCGGCTTCAAGTTCTGTTTGTGTTTGTTGGTTCATAAGTATCTCGTTAAAGCCAAAATAAACAACCTCCATAGTATAGCTTTACCTGCGCTAGCGCTAGGTAGGGTTTAGCCAGGATTACTGTTACTCTTGATCTACTCATGATTATAGGTAAAATACTGGTTGTATGTACAGCACTATATCAAGGGTGGCCTATAAATGAATCGAAAGATAATACATTGTGATTGTGATTGTTTTTATGCTGCTGTAGAGATGCGCGATGAGCCAAGTTATTGTCATCGGCCGATAGCCATTGGAGGTGCAGCGAACGGTAGAGGAGTCATAGCCACGTGCAACTACCCAGCGCGTAAGTTTGGTATACATTCAGCTATGCCATCAGCCCAAGCCTTACGTGCCTGCCCACAGTTGTTGATTTTACCTGGACGCATGGCTTTATATAAAGCTGTTTCACACCAAGTTATGGCTATTTTTCAACGTTATTCAGACATTATAGAACCTCTGTCATTAGATGAGGCATTTATAGATGTGACCGAGTCTACCCTATGTGACGGCAGTGCTACCCGAATTGCGCAACAGATTCGGGCCGAGGTAGAAGCTGAAGTAGGTATCACCATTTCTGCAGGAGTAGCCTCTAATAAATTCATCGCAAAAGTTGCTAGTGATTGGCGTAAACCCAATGGTTTATTTGTGGTAAAACCTGATGAATTGGCTAGCTTTAGTGCTCAGTTACCAGTTAAAAAAATCCCTGGAATTGGGCCGGTTAGTGCTGCTAAATTAGCTGCACAAGGTATCCATACCTGCAGTGACCTTCGGCCATATAGCGAGTTGGAGTTAGCACAAAAGTTTGGTCGCATGGGACAAACCTTAGCTTTACGACGCTTTGGTGAGGACCCTCGGCCAGTACAAGCTAGCCGTATACGCAAATCTGTGTCAGTAGAAAACACTTACGCCAAAAATTTAACTAGCGCAGCTGAATGTTGCGATGCACTGACACCCTTGTATGCGCAACTTATTGAACGCTGGGAGAAACTCTCGAGTCACTATGCAGTTGGGGGGCTGGTGCTGAAGTTAAAGTTTTCAGATTTTTCACAATTAACACGGGAACATGCCACTACAGACATAGATCTAAACTTTTTTAAGCAATTGTTCCATGTAGCTTTTGCAAGTGGTAATGCGCAACAACAAGCCCAAGGTGTGCGTTTGCTAGGATTGGGACTAAAAATAAAAGCCCCAATCACACAGCAGCAGTTGCGTTTGTTTTAACCACGGTAGCTTAGGTACTGCGTTTCTTACCCGTAACGATGGCGCCTAAATTCTCTAGCATTAATATCATTGAAGGAACGACAAATAAAATGAGTAGGGTGCCAAGCGCTAGGCCAAAGACGATTGATATTGCCATTGGAATTAGGAATTGTGCTTGCAATGACTCTTCAAATAAAATAGGCGTCAAGCCTGCGATGGTCGTCATTGAGGTTAATAGCACCGCCCTTAAGCGTTGGCATGCTGCTTCTACAATGGCTTCTTTAGGCGCAATGCCTTGTTCTCGGAAGCCCTTATAGAAAGACAGCAATACAATACTGTTATTAATGATAATGCCTGATAAACCAAATAGCCCAAACAATGACAAGATGGTCAGGTCTCTATCCATAACAAGGTGGCCTAAAACAGCACCTGTTAAACCAAATGGTATGGTAAACATTACTGCAACAGGCCAGGTGTAAGACGCAAATACCCAAGCCAAAACGATGTAGATTAGGATAAGCGCCAATACCAAGCCAGTTAGCATCTCACTTAAAGTGTCTCGTTCATCCGCTGCTTTACCACCAAAACCAATCTTAACACCATATTGGCGTTCAAGGTCTGGGATAACATCCTTCTTCAAAGCCGCTATAACCACGTTGGCGTTAGTGGTGCCCGTATCAACATCTGCTTTTACAGAAACTGTAAGCTGACCATTTTCACTACTGAACTGATCAATGCCTCGTCTAGAGCTAAACTCTACCAGCTCTAACAAGGGCACAGTGTTGCCAGATGGAAGAGCAATTGGCAGGGCATACAAAGTTGCAAGGCTATTGCGGTCTTGGTCTTTGAGCATTAAACGCACATCAATTTCGTCTGCACCAAGGTAAAAACTTTGCAAGGTTACACCATCAAACGCGTACCGCAGCTGCCGACCAATGTCTGCACTTGTGAACCCTAAGGTTGTCGCCTGTGGAGTTAAGGTAAAGATGAGTTGTTCCATACCATACGGGAGGTTGTCATCAATATTTAGAACGCCCGTAAAGACTTTTAGAGCTGTCTGGAGTTCTAGGGCAACCTGCTTCATTACTTCGGCGCTAGCACCGGTGATATTGGCGTCAATAGGTTTGCCTGGTGGGCCAGCTTCTGGCTGGTCGATAATGATTTTTTCTAAGCCAGGTACATTGGGTATTTTTTTATTCCATACCTCAATAAATTCAGCGTTAGAGACCAATCTCAATTTTGAGCTATCTAGCTCTATCTGTAATAAAGCCACTTGCTCAGTGCTAGAAATACCTGCTGTAGCAAGGTTGTTAGAACCAAAATAACTAACTCGTTGTCTGATTAAATCGCCACCTAATTCAGCTTCAGTTTCTAGCAAAGCGTCTTCTACTTTCACTAAGTAAGATGCAACTTCACTTGCTGGTGTGCCACTGCTAAATTGCACGTTGGCACGTATGTTGTCTCCATCGACGCTAGGGAAGAACGCAAACTGAATCCGGCCGCCCACTAACAAACCTACGGCCAAAACTAATGCGGTGATGGCCAAGCTAAAAGTGACCAAGCGAAAATTTATGGCAAAGGTAACAGCAGGCCGAAACATGTTATTTTTAAAGTTTTCAAAACCTTTTTCAAAGCCAGTGCGTACGCGCCAAGGTTTTTTGTTCATCTGGCTCTTAAGGGCATGATGCAGATGTCCTGGTAAGATTAAAAAACACTCAACCAATGACACTAAAATAACGCAAATTACCACGATTGGTATATCAGCTAAGATGCTACCAATAATCCCATTAATCAATAATAGTGGTAAAAAGGCTGCGATGGTTGTTAACGAAGAGGCGGTAATAGGCCCCATCATTCGTTGCGCACCACCTAAGGCAGCTTGCAGAGGGGGTTCTCCTTGTTGGAAGTGCGCCAGGGTATCTTCCCCCACCACTATTGCATCATCCACAATGATGCCCAAAGCCATGATCATGCCAAAGAGGCTGATCATGTTTATGGAGCCACCGATGAAATACATGACTCCCCAAGTAGCTAATAGGGAGGCTGGAATGCCCATAGCAACCCAGAACGCCACTCTTGAGTTGAGAAATATAAACAACAAGCCCACTACAAAAAGTAAACCGTAGGCGCCGTTATTAATGAGCAAACTGATACGGGCCTTTAGTAAGAGCCATTGTTCATCAAATACGGCTATTTCTACACCCTCTGGCAAGCGCTGACGTGCCTCCACCACCCATTCATTCATAATCCCTGCAGTTTTAATAGTGTCATCATTATTGGTGCGCATGATCTCTAGCTGAACGGCAGGCCTTCCTTTATAGCTAATGGTAGCTTGATCTTCCTTAGGACGCAGACTTATGTCTGCTACGTCACCCAAACGAAGTAGCTGGGCGTTATCTCCAGTAAGTAGAGGTAGCTGTTCAAAGCTACTAACGTCTGACACTTTGCCAATGGCGCGTAATTGTCTCGAGCCAGCTGTGCGACCCGCAGTACCAGCCATCACATCTTGGCTCTGGTTGTTAATTAGACCAGCCATATTTTTCAATGATAAGCCCAGATCGTGCATGGTTTTAGGCTCGATTTGAATGGCAATTTCTTGCTCAGGTAAGCCGCTAATATTAATCTTACTGATGCCTCTGTTGAGCAATTCTCGCTCTGCCTGACGGGCTAAGTTTGTGAGTTCATAGACAGGCCCATCTGATGTGATGAGCAAGGTGCCCACAGCGTCATACCTGACAATCTGCCCAACAGTAGGGGTTTCAGCATCGCTGGGAAGGTTGCTGACAGCATCTACTCGTTGTTTAATCGTGTTAGTCGCTTCTCCCAAGTCGGCGCCACTCTCTATTTCCAAGGCGATTGATACGCCACCACGGGTGGTCTTAGACGTCACTTTTTTAACATTAGCAACGTTTTTCAGTTCTTGTTCTACGGGGATGGTAATGCTTTTTTGTACATCTTCTGCAGCAGCGCCTGGCCAAGCGATTTGAACTCTGACAACGTCTATGGCAAAATCTGGAAAAAATTGTGTGTTGAGTTGCTTTAGTCCATAGAATCCAGCTAAAAACAACAGTGCCATCAACAGGTTAGGTGCTACCTTGTGATTGGCAAAAAGGCTAATAAATGATTGCATCATGTGCTTATACTCCGGCTAACGCATTTCAACTAATAAGCCGGTGACGGCGTTAGGAAGCTGGGTGGTTAAAATGCTGTCGCCACTGCGTAATTCAGCACTTCTTACTAAGGTTAACCGCTCACCAGTTGGGCTGGTCCAGTCCCCAATGCGGCTAATACTAATCGCTTCTAGACGTTGGTCAATAATGCGGTAAATACGATTCTGTCCGTAAATGGCTAACTCAGGTAGGGCCACAACATTGGGTTCAATAGGAAGTTTCACATTTACCTGTAAGTTTCTTCCAACTTCGATATCTTTGCTGCCACCTAGACTAAAGAATGCATCAATGCCGCCTTGACTACTCGAAGCTTGGGCTGACAGACGGTCTAACGTTAGGCGATGGGTTTGGCCACGATGAATAATGCTGGCTTTTAACCCTTCACCAGAATCAGTGGTTTGCATCATTGGAAGGTATCTAGTTGGGATCTGGCTGCGGACTTCTAAGCTTTGTACGTTATAAAGTTTAACTACCTTGTCACCGTTGCGCACGTGGTTACCTGATGCCGTATCCACACTTAATACACGACCGTCAAAGGGCGCTATGATATGCGCACGTTGTAAGTCGAGCTCAGCGAACTGCAGCTGAATTTCACTCTGGGTCAATTGTGACTGCAGCTGAGCAATACGATTTGGGTGGTCAGCAATAGTGTTCTTGCGATTGAGTAAAGACAGCTGCTGTTGCTGCAGCGCACGAGTTGCATCTTCTAGGCGTGAAGCGGGAGCCACTTTTTGTGCTACTAATTGTTGTTGGCGCTCAAAGTTCTTTTGGTTAATTGCTTGCAGTTGTTGCTCGATCACTAACGCTTGCTTGTTAGTTTTATTGCTATTAATTTCACTGTTAATACGCGCCTCAACGTCTCTTAGGCTGGCTTTTCGTTGCGCTAGAGTCAAGCGTAACTCGCTATCGTCTAGTACGACTAATTTTTGTCCTTTGGTTACGCTGTCGCCGCGGCTAACGTCCACCTGGGTTACAAAGGCACTCACAGTTGAACTTAATTGAGCTGTTTCTGCAGCTTCAACTGCCCCATAAAGAGTGACTACCGGGGCAATGTCTTGTAATTCAACTAAGTGGCTTGCAACTCCCCAAACTTGTTCAGTGACCAGGTTGGCGGGTGCTTTTGGTTTTGAGTTTTTGAGGTAATTAAACAGAAACACAGCGGCCACAATAATGACGATAGGAAGTAAAAATTTAGTAGAAAAACGAAAAACAGAAGATTTAGAAATCATGAACATGACCTTTCAAGGACGCCGATGTATTAAAAACTATTTAGGCTTATAAAATTGTTTATAAATACTACATTAAAAATAGCCGTCTTGATAACCTGACCCGTGAGTGGGGGCAGACTTTACCAATTTTTACGTGTTTTTTATCAGCTTTTTCATCTGTGTGATCGACAAAGGTTTTCGCCGTGGCTGGAGCAGCATATAATAGCTG
>CAJXEN010000029.1 GCA_913052465.1 uncultured Oceanospirillaceae bacterium | reverse complement strand
AACGCTAAAAGCTAAACCAATAGGCCTAACTCATATACATTCCACCGTTGACATGAATTGTTTCACCCGTAATATATGCGCCCGCGTCACTCGCTAAAAAGCCGACTAGTTGTGCAATATCTTCTGGTGTGCCTAAACGCTGTAAGGGAATCTGTGTGCGTAAAGTGTCTTTTTGTTCATCGCCTAATGCATCCGTCATATCCGTAGCAATAAAACCTGGCGCAATGCAATTAACCGTAATATTACGTGACGCTACTTCGCGCGCCATAGCTCGGCTAAACCCTTCGACACCGGCTTTGGCAGCTGCATAGTTTGCTTGTCCCATGTTGCCCATGGAACCTACTACAGAACTAATGTTAATAACACGGCCCCAGCGCGCTTTAGTCATGCCGCGCAAACAACCTTTTGACATGCGAAAAATGGAGCTCATATTGGTATTGACTACATCATCCCATTCGTCATTTTTCATACGCATTAATAAATTATCACGAGTAATACCAGCGTTATTTACCAATATTGCGGGCGCACCATAAGCTTCAACAATTATTTTTAGAGTATTGGCTACCGAATCAGCATCAGAAACGTCAAGCACCATGCCGGTACCTACGTTACCTACTTCAGTGAGCGCAGCCCTAATGGCTTGAGCTCCTGATTCAGAAGTGGCAGTACCGATTACGATCGCACCTTGAGAAGCTAGTTGGAGCAAAATGGCTTTACCAATGCCACGAGTTGCGCCGGTAACCAATGTTATCTTGCCGTCAATTGCCAACATATTTTATTCCATCTTAGTATTCTAGTGTGGCTGCAAGCGATGCAGAATCGTTAATAGAAGCTGTTTGTAGCGTCTTATCAATACGTTTTGTGAGTCCATTCAAAACTTTACCTGGCCCGCATTCTACCACAAGGTCAACACCACTTGCTGCAATAGACTCTACGCATTGAGTCCACAGTACTGGCTGATGTAATTGAGCAACAAGATTATTAACAATCGCTTCACTAGAATCAGCAACTTTAGCGGCTACATTCTGAACTACTGGTATGGTGGGAAGCTTAACGGTCACGCCTGCAAGCATTGTACGCAACTTATCAGCTGCTGGTAGCATAAGCGCACAGTGAGACGGTACGCTTACGGGCAAAGGTAATGCGCGTTTTGCACCCGCTTCTTTGCAGGCAATCATGGCGCGCTCTACTGCTGTTTTTGAACCAGCTATAACCACCTGCCCTGGTGAATTATAGTTTACAGGGGCTACAATTTGGCTTTCAGCAGAAACTTCACAAGCTACCTTAATGGCGTGGTCATCTAAACCAATAATGGCCGCCATGGCTCCTTCACCAGGAGGCACTGCTGCTTGCATAAACTGGCCACGTGCTTCCACTAGACGGACAGCATCAGTGAAATCTAACGCACCTGCACATACTAAGGCAGAATACTCACCCAAACTATGGCCTGCTAAGATACTTGGTGTCACACCACCCTGATGCAGCCACAAACGCCACAAAGCAACACTGGCTGTAAGTAATGCCGGTTGAGTGGTGTGGGTTTGGTTTAGCTGGCCCTTTTCATCAAGCTGCACTAATTGCCATAAGTCATAACCTAGTGCCTCACTAGCTTGAGCAAACGTGTCAATGACCATCGGGTGAATTGCACCTAGCTCAGCTAACATGCCAACACTCTGAGAACCTTGTCCAGGGAATACAAATGCAATATTGACACTCATTATGGTACCTTTTTTATTAATTTTTATAGACTATTTTTTTAGGCTTAACACTGGTCCTGCAGACGTTCTGCAACCTGCATGGAGACATAATCTTGTGTTGCCTCTATGGCAAACTGTAAAGCTGTAGCATTAGCGTAACTGTGAGATTTAACAACCAAACCCTGCAGACCTAATAAAAATGCTCCATTTAATCGATCTGGATCAAATTGCAATTGCCAAGTTTGCATGATTTTTTCTATTTGAACAGGGGTTAGATTACTACTAGTTAAGCTTCCCATAAAACTGCGAGCTAGCATTTTGCTAACACCTTCGCCTGATTTAATCAAAATATTGCCCGCGTAGCCATCACAAACAACTACACTGGCGCGCCCTTCGAAGACTTCTTGGGGCTCTATGTAGCCCAAGTAGTTAAGCTTAGGGTCTGCTTCCAGTAATGCATCTGCTGCTTGCACTTGAGCTTGCCCAGTACCAGATTCAGTGGCTATATTAAGTAGCCTTAAGCTGACATTAGGGTTTTGTTGCAAGCTGGCCTCAAGGGCCTGACCCAGCAAACCAAATTGATATAGCTGCTGGCCAGTAGAGCTGAGATTGGCACCCATGTCCAGCACTAAACACATACCTTTGTGAGTGGGAATATGACTGGCAAAAGCAGGCCTTTCATAACCGGGTAACATTTTGATGAGATGACGACTGAGTGCCATCAATGCTGCTGAGCTACCACAACTAATGCAGGCATTAGCTTTACCTTCTGCCACTAAAGATAAGGCAAGGTACATGGAAGAATTTTGTTTTTGACGCAGGATCACCATTAAGTCATCAGTTTTTTCTACGACTTGAGGAGCATCAATAAAGTGTAATCGCTTTAATAGCGGTGCTTGTTTCTCAGAAACAGCAGCCAATAAAGGTGCGAGTATAATTTGCGGTCCAACCCAAAAAAGGGTTAAGCGTGGATAGCGCTCGAGGCTTGCTAATGCAGCCTCAAGGCTAGTGCTGGGACCTAAATCCCCACCCATAGCATCAAGTGCTAGGGTGTAATCCGACGACAAATTACTTGGCGTCTTGGTTAACTACCTGACGGCCTTTGTAAAAGCCATCTGCAGTTACATGGTGACGACGGTGAGTTTCACCCGTGGTAGAATCTACAGATAGAGTAGCTACTTCCAATGCATCATGTGAACGACGCTGCCCACGCCTGGAACGGGTTACTTTGCTCTTTTGTACAGCCATGACTAAAAACTCCTAATTGGTAAACTAATCTTTTTGCAGTAAAGCTTGCAACCCCTCAAAGGGATTTGGCTTTTCCTGCACGGTTTCTTTGTGGCCGTATTCAGTTGCAACTTCACAATCTGAATGATAGGCCATAATGGGTATATTCAAAATCATTTCGTGGTCAATTACTTCACGCATATCAAGCTTCTTATCTTCCAATAACCAAGGGTCATATTCAGCGGGAAGTTTTTCTGCTTGCTCTTCGTTTAGCACTATGGCCACATTCATGTCACCTATTATATCAATGCCTATGGCATCTAAACAACGCTGACAACTAATTTGTACGTTTTTTATTGAAGCTTTACCCTTAATAATTGGCCGATGGGCGTTATCACGGGAAAAATGCAGCTCCACACTCACTTGGCCTTGATCTGCCTGAAGGTAGCTACAAAAACCAGTTAACGTTGATAAATCAACATATCCAGTAATGGTTTGCTGACCATCGCATAACTTTCGCGGGTCTAAAAAACGAGGCAATTCTGTCTTAAACATGGCGCGATATGATATTCATGTAACTTCCTTATGTCAAAGAAAAATCCAAATAAAAGTAAAAAACATGCATTTTATTCAAGACTTTTCGATACTGTTTGCACCAGTGGCTAAAATATGACGCTTATCAAGGGTTTATTGTATCATTAAGCTTTGGCTTAAACCCCAATGGATGGCTGTTTTTGTTTGCGCACCCAGCTCGCTCATAACCTCTTCTAAAGGTGATTTCTCAGGAGAATACCACAACAAATCAGTGACTCCAATAGTATCTCTTGCCACACTATGCAAACTACCTAAACCATCTATCAGCCCAAGCTCAAGGGCACGTTCTCCATGCCAAACAGCTCCAGAATACAAGTCCTCATGTTGCACTAATCGTTCCCCTCTACCTATCTCTACTTGGGTAATAAATTGCTGGTGAACTTGGTCAAGGAGATCTTCAAACATCGCTTTTTGTTTGGCTTTTTCTGGTAAAAACGGGTCTAAAAAATCTTTATTACCACCAGCCGTGTAGGTACGGCGCTCAACGCCTAATTTATCGATTAGTTGATCAAACCCGAAGCCACTAGCAATAACACCGATTGAGCCCACGGTACTGGCCTTATCTGCATAAATGTAGTCCGCTGCAGCAGCGATATAATAAGCGCCAGAGGCTCCCACATCACCAATTACAGCGTACAGGGGAATTTTAGGATGGGATTTTTTCAATAGCTGCAATTCATCAAACAATATTCCCGCTTGCACCGGACTGCCACCAGGGCTATTTATATTAAGCAATACAGCCTTAGCGTTTGGTGCCGCAAAGGCATCTGCCAATACTGGCAATAAGCGTTCTGAACTTGCCTCAGTACCTGTCATAATAGGCCCAAATACATCGACCACAGCAACATGACTGTTTGACGCTGACAAAGTCTCAACATCATCTCCAGACATAGTAATAGCCAAAACACTAAACAAAAAAATAAAGGTAAGGCTCTTAAAAAAGATACCCCAGCGCCGGGATCGGCGTTGTTCAATCTGAATACTCGACACCAATGTGCTAATAACTTGCCACTCTTGCTTAAGTTCTGGCTTAAGTTCTGGTTTATTTAATTCTTCGCTCATGGACCCAACTTGTAGAATATATTTCTCAGTTAACACATTGATGGGCCCACATGTTTGTTTTAAAAGCCCTCGTGTTTGAATTTTTCTCTGTTATGCTAACCTTTACAACTCAAAAAACAACACAATTACAACGCGAGCACAGTAAAGGAATTATATGCGCACCATTGACGCCCTCATTTCGCCCCAAGGTAGCCTAGACATACTTACCCTAGAAGAAATAAGCCAACTTCACAAATCTGCCTCTACAGGCTTACATGAGCTATTTAGGCAATGCTGCCTTGCTGTTCTCAACTGTGGCATCGAAGAGGATGATATTGCTGCTCTATTGCAGCGTAATGAAAAATTTGATGTAGAAGTAGTGCCACAAACTCGTGGGGTGTTGTTGCAGCTCAATAACGCCCCTATTAGTGCTTTTGTGGATGGCGAAATTATTCTCGGCATCAAGGAAAATTTGTATTCTGTTTTGCGTGATATCATTTATCTGAACAACAATTTGTTGCACAACGAACAGCCCCGTTCTGGTACCGAGCTCACCGCCCTAGTATTTCAAATACTGCGCCACGCTCAGGCCTTAGCCCCTAGGCGCAAACCTAACATCGTGGTGTGCTGGGGCGGACACTCCATCAAAGCCATTGAATACGACTACACCAAAAAAGTGGGTTATGATCTAGGCTTAAGAGGTTACGACATTTGCACAGGCTGTGGACCAGGAGCCATGAAAGGCCCTATGAAAGGCGCTCATATAGCCCATGCCAAACAACGCTGTCACGATTACCGTTATATTGGTATTACTGAACCTGGCATTATTGCAGCCGAGTCTCCTAACCCTATGGTGAACGAATTAATCATCATGCCTGATATCGAAAAACGGCTTGAAGCTTTTGTTCGATTAGGTCACGCCTTTATTGTCTTTCCTGGCGGAGTGGGAACTGCGGAAGAAATTTTGTATTTATTAGGCATCCTATTAAACCCAAAAAATGACCAGCTTAAAGTGCCTTTAATATTTACAGGGCCTACCAGCGCAAAAGCCTACTTTGAGCAGATTGATGCCTTTATTGGTGCTACTTTAGGGCCAAAAGCGCAAGACAAATACCAAATCATCATCGAAGACCCAAGTGCTGTCGCTATCGCTATAAAATCCCAAATGAAAGACGTAGTAGAACATCGGCAAAAAGTAGGTGACGCCTACCATTACAATTGGCAATTACACATTGAAGAAGATTTTCAGCACCCATTTATCCCCACTCACGACAACATGGCGAGTCTAAAGCTAGAATCTAGTCTGCCCACAGCAACGTTGGCCAGTAACTTACGCAAAGCAATGAGTGGCATTGTGGCAGGAAATGTGAAAACGTTTGGCCTGGAACAAATACGTTTGTATGGCCCTTACAAGCTCAATGCGGAGCCTGAAATGCTCAATAAGCTAGACGTATTGTTAAAAAGTTTTGTGGCTCAGGACCGCATGAAACTCCCTGGTAGCAGAGCATATCAACCTTGCTACCAAGTGAGTTAAAGGCTCTCTTAAAAAGCTTGAGCCCTAGGCAATCACTTGAGCCGCTAGTAAGTCTTGATACTCACGTTCTGCCATGGCTAGCCAGTCTTGCAATACTGCACGAGTATGCTGGCCCAGCATAGGTGGCGCTTGGTTGTACTGCAAAGGTGTAGCTGATAATTTAATCGGGTTGGCCACGCCTTCTACCTTTTCTAGCTGCGCATGACTAAGCTCTATTTTCATCTGCCTTGCCTGAATTTGCGGATTATCAAATATTTGATCGATGGTACAAATTGGGCCACAAGGCACTCCCACTTCATTGAGCTCAGCTAGCCACCATTGTGTAGTCTGCTGAGCGAGCAAATGCGCAACCTCTGGCACTAATTTATTACGATTAGCCACCCTGAGTGCATTACTAATGTATTGCGGCTTATTAGCTACATTGGCCGCCCCTGCCACTTGGCAAAAACGCTGAAATTGACCATCGTTACCCACTGCCAAAATGATATGGCCATCGGCAGTGGCAAATGCTTGGTAAGGCACAATGTTGGGGTGGGCATTGCCCAAGCGCTTTGGGTTATCTCCTGTAGCTAGGTAATTCATAGCCTGGTTAGCAAGTGTGGCCACCTGAACATCAAGCAAGGCTAAATCAATGTGCTGCCCCTGCCCAGTGCGTAACTGATGAATCAGAGCACCTTGTATGGCGTTAGAGGCATACAACCCAGTCATTACATCGGCCACAGCCACACCTACCTTCATCGGTTCGCCGTCTTCACTGCCAGTTACGCTCATCAACCCCCCCATGGCTTGAATCATAAAATCATAACCGGCTCGGTCTTTATAAGGCCCCGTTTGACCAAAACCAGTAATTGAACAATAGACCAAACGTGGATTTATTTGACTTAAACTTTCAAAATCTAGACCATACTTGGCTAATCCGCCTACTTTAAAGTTCTCTATCAAGACATCAGCTTGCATAGCCAATTGTTTGATAATGTCTTGGCCTTTTGGTTGAGACATATCCACACATAACGAGCGTTTACCACGGTTAGCAGATTGAAAATAAGCTGCTTCGCAAGCACCCAATCCTTCAAACCCCATTGCTGCTGGCATGTAAGGAGGCCCCCAGGACCGAGTATCATCCCCTGTTCCTGGGCGTTCTACTTTAATCACGTCAGCCCCCAAGTCGGCCAGCATCTGTCCAGCCCAAGGTCCAGCTAAAATGCGGCTAAGATCCAAAACCTTAATGCCCTGCAAAGGTGTTGTGATATTCATAGTTAATGGCCTAATAAAAAGCTTGGATACCTGTTTGAGCCCGGCCCAATATTAATGCATGAACATCGTGGGTGCCTTCGTAGGTGTTAACAGCTTCAAGGTTCATTACATGGCGAATTACACCATACTCATCACTAACACCGTTACCACCATGCATATCTCGAGACTGGCGCGCCACATCCAAAGACTTACCGCAGTTATTACGCTTCATGAGAGAAATAAGCTCAACAGGACAGTTATCATTATCCATTAAGCGGCCCATCTGCAAGCAGCCTTGCAAACCAATGGAAATTTCCGTTTGCATATTTGCAAGCTTCTTTTGAACCAGCTGAGTGGCCGCTAATGGACGGCCAAACTGAATACGATCCAGGGTATATTGACGCGCCGCATGCCAGCAAAATTCTGCCGCGCCCAAAGAGCCCCATGCAATGCCATATCGAGCTTTATTTAAGCAGCCAAATGGACCTGCCAGACCTTTAATAGTGGGAAAAAGATTTGCTTCAGGTACAAACACATTATCCATCACTATTTCGCCAGTTACAGGGGCGCGCAGCGAAAACTTACCTTCGATCTTAGGGGTCGTTAAACCAACCATGCCTCGTTCTAAAACAAAACCACGAATCACATCGTCTAACTTAGCCCACACCACCATCACATCGGCGATAGGTGAGTTAGTAATCCACATTTTAGCACCCGTTAGCTGGTAACCTCCATCAACTGCTTTGGCGCGTGTAGTCATGCTAGCAGGATCTGAGCCAGAGTCCGGCTCGGTTAAACCAAAGCAACCCACCCACTCACCGCTGGCAAGTTTTGGTAGGTACTTCATACGTTGTTCTTCGGTGCCGTAGGCATGGATAGGGTGCATTACCAAAGCAGATTGAACACTCATAGCAGAACGGTAACCACTGTCTACCCGTTCTACTTCTCTCGCCACCAAACCGTAGCTGACGTAATTAACACCAGCACAGCCATACTTTTCTGGCAGTGTCGCACCCAACAAACCTAGGGCACCAAACTCAGTCATGATGTCACGATCAAAAATTTCTTCTCGGTTGGCCTTTAATACTCGACGGGCCAGACCATCCTGACAGTACTCACGGGCTGCATCTCGAATCATGCGCTCTTCAGAGGTTAGCTGCTGGTCTAAAAAGAAAGGGTCTTGCCAAGAAAATTCGGTGCGAGTTGCCATGATTTAAGTCTCAAAATATAGAAATACCCGTAGGCCAAGCTACGCGTCTATGGAGTAATATATCGCCATTATGTAAAATGTCGACATTTTTAGTCTTTAAATTGTCAGCAAGATCTTTGACATAATCCGTACCCAAACAGGCCTGTGGCTCAAACACATTATTGTTTGATAAGCCCAAAAAAAATTACCTGTTGATTTGGTCATTTTAAATGCTAGGTATTATTACAGTAAATCACTTACAGCCCAAGAACTAGCATCAAACCCCCTATCTTTGCACTCATCTTGGGGCTTATGGACTACAATGGCTCTTTCAGAAAATGTTCTAAAATCACCTTCTACGACCCCCAATAGTTGCCAGCTAATCATGCCTGTTTTACAGTTGAAGTGTTGATCAATAACGTAACCATTTTTATACAAACCGTTATTTGCTTGGTACATCGACGAGAAATCAATGGTTGTTCCGCTCCAACCTGAAAATGGGTAGTCATACCCTCCGTCTGTATTATAAGCGCCGCGTATATCTGCAATCAGCCCCGGTACTAATGCTGACATTGCCAACACACCGATAGTAGAAAATATAGATTTTATCAATCTAGTGTAACTCCTAACTGACCTATAGAATTTTACGATTTTAATAGGAGCCACGAGTAGAATTAGCAGTACTAAGTTCCACGTAATTGAACCAGACCCTTGGCTAGTATATTGCGTAACATGTTAAAACCGTAAACCGCCATCGAGTTCTATTAACCGACCATTCATATAGTCGTTTTCAATGATAAATATAGCCGTTTCTGCTAATTCATTACGGTTACCTAAACGGCCTGCAGGGATCACCTTTTCAATACGCTCAAGAGCTTCTGGTTTCATAGATTCGGTCATATCGGTAGCAATTACGCCTGGAGCAATACCTGCTGCACGAATGCCAAAGCGCTTAAGTTCGCCAGCCCATGTGGTGACAAGGGCAGCAACACCTGCTTTAGTGGCAGCATAATTGCTCTGACCAATGTTACCGGCCTTAGCAATACTAGAGATATTAATAATCCCCCCCCCATTACCTACTTTAGCCATGGCTGCTGCGCCTTCACGGCCACATAAAAAAGTGCCGGTAAGGTTCACATTTATAACAGATTGCCATTGGCTGAGGCTCATCTTACTTTGTAATTCACCATCTTTAAATTTGATCAGCATGCCGTCACGTAAAAGACCCGCATTATTAACTAGGCCATCTAAACGGCCAAAATCAGTTAATACTTGTTCGAATAAAGCTTCTACATCAGCTTCTTGGGTAATGTTACACACATACCCTTTGCTTTTATTGCCACAAATAGAGGCTGCAGAAGCGACTGCAGCCTGGTCTAAATCGACCAAAGCACAAGTGCCCCCTTTGCTAGTAATGGCTAAGCCTAAGCCGCGGGCAGCACCAGTAATGACAAATACTTTGCCTTTAATATTCATAAACTTAAGCCTTGTTGCTTAAATAATGTTGGTAAATACTGGAAAAATCTAGCCCGCCGTAACCTGCATCACCATGATCGTTAAATAGCTTAGCGGCTTGCTTACCCATTGGTACTGAAGAATCAGAGGCCGCAGCTGCAGCCAAAGCTAAGCCTAGGTCTTTGTTCATAAGGTCTACCATAAAGCCACCTTGGTAATTATTACTAGCAGGCGCACTTTTCATAACACCTGGCACTGGGTTATAAATTTCTAAGGCCCAGTTACGGCCCGAACTTTTCACCATAATGTCTGATAATACTTTGGGGTCTAAGCCGTTTTCAATACCCATTTGTAAGGCTTCGGCAGTGCCTGCCATTAACACGCTCAGGAGCATGTTATTGCACATTTTGGCTACTTGCCCAGCACCTACTGCGCCGGCATGAAAGATGTTTTTACCCATGGCTTGTAAAATAGGTTGAGCCTGTTCAAAGGCTATTTTTTCGCCACCCACAATAAAGCTTAAGGTGCCTGCTTTTGCGCCAGCTGTACCTCCTGAAACAGGGGCGTCGACAAAGTTAATACCTAGCTTGTTAGCGTTAACTTCCACACGGCGTGAAGTCTGAGCATCTATGGTGCTAGAGTCTACTACTAAGGTACCCTTAGCTAGCTGCTTTAAAAGACCACCAATACCTTGTTCATCACCAAGATACAGCCCAGCAACGTGCTGGCCCGCAGGTAACATACTGATTACAACTTGGGCACCTATAATAGCCTCAGAAGCGCAGCTGCTAGCCACTCCACCAACTTTAACAAACTCATCCAAGGCACCTTGCACTAGATCGAACGCATGCACTTTATGCCCAGCTTTAACTAAGTTAGCCGCCATTGGGCCGCCCATATTCCCTAGCCCTATAAACGCTATTTGTGCCATTTTTATTGTCCTATTTTTTGTGCCATAATTTGGTTTATACCACGCCTAGCTGGCTACGAAAAATGGGCCGGCGCTACATTATCGGTAATAAAAAACTGATCAATCCAAGCAATTGGAGTGTCTTCAACAGAAGTGTAGCGCCATTTTGGTTGGCGATCTTTGTCAATTAATAACGCTCTCACACCTTCCTTAAACTCACCCAATCGTGCGGCATTAACGCCCACAACATATTCTTGTAATAGTGCGGCGGTTACATTAGTAAAAGCTGCATTAAAAGCTCGGTAAAATAGATGCAAGCTAGTAGGTGAGCCTTGCTCCATGGTTTGTATAGCTTTGTCTAACCACTTACCCTGGCCTTTTAGCGAAGACAAACTGGCAACAACGCTGGCGAGATCTGGCTGCTTTAACGCTGCAATAATACTTGCGCGATGGCTTTGTAGGTTAGAAACAAGAGCATTGGTGCTGGCCTTGGATTCTAGGCACTTTATGTGTTCTTGTGCTTTTTCTAAGGTATCACTTTGTGATTGGCGCGGCATGGTCTTTAGCGCCTGTATGACGTGTTGGTAGTCTTCGTCGCTCAACAAAGCATCTAATAAACCTAATTGGCGTCCATCAGTGCCATTTAGCATAGCCCCTGTAAGACCCAAAAATAGCCCTAAGTCATCGGGTACTTGACGTAAAAAATAGCTGGCGCCAACGTCTGGAAATAAACCTATGGTGACCTCAGGCATGGCTAAACGGCTAGAGTGGGTGCCAATACGAATGGCAGCACCCTGTAACAAACCCATACCACCACCAATAACATAACCACTACCCCAGACTAACAGAGGCGTAGTGAGCCTATGCAGCATAAGGTCCATAGTATATTCATGATTAAAAAAGCTTTCGCCAACATCCAAATTGCCTTTGTTAATTTCATGGTACAACTGTCGCACATCACCACCAGCACAAAAGGCCTTACTACCGGAACCTCGCATCACGATGGCAATCACGTTGTCATCAGCTTCCCAGGCTGGCACATGTTGTAACAACAAATCGACCATTTCACCATTGAGAGCATTGAGGGCATTAGGCGCATTAAGTGTCACTTCAACAACCTGCTGTCCTGCTTCAGTGGTGTGGGTCTGAACCAATAATGGCCCATCATTTAATATAGATACCATTATGAATTAGTCCATTGTGGTTTACGTTTTTCTAAAAAGGCTTGCACGCCTTTTTTCTGGTCATTACTGTTAAATAAGTTAACAAATTCGTCCCGTTCGTAACTCATACCTGCAACCATAGGTTCTTTACGTGCGTTTTGGATTAACCGTTTACAAGCAGCAATGCTAATAGGGCTTTGTCGTTCTGATTGTTGCGCCCATTGCATAGCCAATACCAAGGCTTGTCCTTGTTCTGCCACGGCTTCAACTAAACTGATGGCTAACGCTTGTTGGGCACTCACTCTTTCGCCACATAGAATCATTCTCTTGGCCCAGCCCTCTCCCACTAACCAGGCTAAGTTTTGAGTACCACCAGCACAGGGTAACAAGCCTACAGCAGCTTCTGGCAAGGCCATTTGAGCTTGGCTTTCCGCTATTCGTAAGTCACAGGCTAATGCCACTTCTAAACCGCCACCCATGGCGTAACCGTTAATGGCGGCAATGCTTAAGCCACTAAATTGGCTCAGCACCTCAAAAGCACGCCCAAAAGCGGTAGACATATCGGCAGCCACTTGCTTACTACCGTTGGCAAATAGCTTTAGATCAGCTCCTGCAGAAAAAAACTTATCGCCTTGGCCCGTTATGACTAAGCTGTAAATGTTTTTATCTGCGTTTAACGCCTGTATCAGTTCTGCTAAAGCACCCAAACTGTTCCGAGTCCATGTATTGGCTGGTGGGTTACTCATAGTAATCACGGCCACATGGCCTTCAATTGTGCATGGGATTGCTGTGTTTATAGTTCGACTCATTGATCGGTAATTCCATTAATATACGTGTACTTTTAACAAGTAATTCTTTCTAACAGATGAGGCCTTTATAAAATAGCCTGTTCACCGGCAAGTAAAATGCGTCGGGCAATAATGACCCGCATAATTTCATTGGTACCTTCCAAAATACGGTGTACTCGGCTGTCTCGTAGGTAACGCTCCATAGGGTATTGTTTAATGTAACCATTGCCACCAAAACACTGCAGCGCTTCATCACATACCTGATAACCCACATCAGTAACAAAGCGTTTGGCCATAGCACAGTAGGTGCTTGCATCAGGGTGTTTATTATCAAGTTTAAAAGCAGCCAGACGGACCATTTGCCTTGCCGCAACTAGTTCTGTATTCATATCAGCTAGCTTAAATTGTATAGCTTGAAATGCAGCAATAGGTTTGCCAAATTGCTGACGTTGGTTAACGTAAGCTAAAGTATCATTTAAGGCCTGTTGAGCTGTCCCTAAACCAACTGTAGCGATATTAATGCGACCACCGTCTAGGCCTTTCATGGCGATAGTAAAGCCATCACCTTCATTGCCCAACAAGTTTTCTGCTGGTACCTGTACCTGATCAAAGTTAATCATGCGTGTAGGCTGCGCATTCCAGCCCATCTTTTGTTCTTTTCGACCAAAACTAATTCCTTCACTTGCAGCGTCAACCACAAAAGCAGATATACCCTTGGCTCCTTGTTCTCCTGTTCTGGCCATTACGATTAAAACATCAGTTTCGCCAGCACCAGAAATAAACACTTTGTGACCAGTAATCACGTACTCGTCACCTACTTTTACAGCCTTACTGATTAGTGATGCTGCATCAGAACCTGCATTAGATTCCGTAAGACAGTAGGACGCTAACAGTTCACCACTGGTTAGTTTAGACCCATACGCAGCTTTAACAACAGGTGTGGCATAATCAGAAACCATCCACGTTGCCATGTTATGTATCGTGAGCATGGCCGTGGTAGTCGTGCAGCCCATCGCTAATTGTTCAAAAATAAGCGATGAATCTAACCGAGATAAACCTAAACCACCCATTTCTGGGTCACTGTACAACCCACAAAAACCCAATCCCCCAGCATTTTGGAGTGTGGCCTTAGGGAAAATAGCTTGTGCGTCCCACAAAGCAGCATGGGGAGCTAATTCGTTGGTACTGAATTGCTGTGCTAAGTTTACATATGCAATTTGGTCTTCATTTAAATCAAAATTCATATTTACTCCTACTTAGGTTTACCCTGTTCCACTTGCCTCTTTGCTAGTTCTTTGCCGGCTTGCAGCTGGCTTTTTTGTTGGCCCACAGTTAGCTATTTATGGACTGTCTAGCAAAGGTTTGCTAAGTTTCCTAAACGAGCTCTATGGCAACCACAGTGGCTTCACCACCACCTATACACAAAGCGGCAATACCACGTTTCAGGCCTTTGTTCTTTAATGCAGTCATCAAGGTAAGAATAATACGAGAACCCGTTGACCCAATAGGATGACCCTGAGCACACGCACCACCATAAATATTAACTTTGCTGGCATCCAAGCCTAATTCTTGAATGGCAAGCATGGTCACCATGGCAAACGCTTCGTTAATTTCAAACAGGTCTACATCTTCAATGTTCCAAGCTAGTTTCTTTAATAAGCCTTGTACCGCACCAATGGGTGCAATAGTGAATTCTCTGGGTTCTCTGGCAAAGCTTTGTACACCTACAATACGCGCTGCCGGGGTTAAGTTGTTGTTTGCCACGGCTTGAGCACTGGCCAGTACTAGCGCTGATGCACCATCGGAAATAGAGCTCGCGTTAGCAGCAGTAATGGTGCCATCTTTTTTAAAGGCTGCGCGTAATTGTGGGATCTTATCAATGCGGGCTTGGCTTGGCTGTTCATCAACAGCAACCATCGTGGTGCCCTTACGAGACGTTATTTCAACCACTGCAACCTCAGCGGCTAACACACCATCCGCTATTGCTGCATTGGCTTTAGATAAAGAGCTAATGGCAAAACCATCCATAGCTTCGCGCGTTAAACCATAATGATCAGCTGTGCTTTGAGCGAAACTGCCCATTAAACTACCCTCATAGGCATCTTCTAGGCCATCGAAAAACATATGGTCTAACATTTTCCCGTGGCCCATACGCATGCCTTGGCGTACTTTAGGCAATATATAAGGCGCATTAGTCATGCTTTCCATGCCACCACAAACCATAATGTTTGCAGAATCTGCTTTTAAAGCGTTGTAGCCCATAATGGTGGATTGCATACCAGAACCGCACATCTTGTTAACAGTAGTACAAGGCGTGCTTTTTGGTAACCCAGCGCCTAACGCTGCTTGGCGGGCTGGAGCTTGCCCCTGTCCTGCCGACAAAACACAGCCCATATAAACTTCATCTACCTGCTCTGGCAATATATTGGCCCGAGTCAAAGCCCCAGCAATAGCTACTGAACCCAGTTTTGATGCGCTTTGGCTAGCTAAGCTGCCGTCGAGGCCGCCCATAGGTGTGCGACTACCAGCGAGGATATAAACTTCTTGACTCATTTGAGGGGCTCCAATAAAAACAAATTTAATATAAGAAACATTTTTCTTGACCTTTACGTTAACGTCAACCGATATATATCGCAATTGAATAATAACTGTCGGCCATTATCCATGTCATCTAACACATTCACAATTAGCCAATTGTCGAAAGAGTTTGCAATTACTACCCGCAGCATTCGTTTTTACGAAGACCAAGGCCTTTTGACACCAGAACGTGATGGTCAAAAACGCATTTATACAAGTCATGACAGAACTTGGCTCAAGCTTATCCTTAGGGGCAAACGCCTTGGCCTTACCTTGGCTGAGATTAGCCAGATTCTAGACCTATATGACTCTTCTGCAGCTAATAATGACCAGCAACTGTTAGCTTTAATTGAAAAAATAAAAACCAGACAAGCCGCATTAAAGCAGCAAATGGAAGATATTAAGGCCCTACAAGATGAACTTGATGCAGCATATCAACGCTGCAATAACGCTCTTTCCAGCAATAGCGCCCCGGAGGATCAGTCATGATTAGTACTTACACCAGCCTCAACTTTGACCTAGGCGAAACCAATGACATGCTACGTGAGCAGGTGAATCAATTTGCTGGTGCTCAAATTGCGCCGTTAGCCCAAGCCACAGACCTAAATAACGAGTTCCCTAATCAACTCTGGAAAAAAATGGGCGATATGGGTTTGCTAGGTATCACCTGTGATGAACAGTATGGTGGTGCTGGCATGGGTTATTTAGCTCATAGCATTGCTATGGAAGAAATAAGTAGGGCCTCTGCATCCATTGGCCTAAGTTATGGTGCCCATTCTAACCTTTGCGTCAACCAGATTCATCGTCATGGTACAGAACTACAAAAAGCCAAGTATTTGCCTAAATTAATCACTGGTGATCATATTGGCGCCTTGGCCATGAGTGAATCAGGTGCCGGCTCAGACGTGGTAAGTATGCAGCTTAAAGCCGAATTAAAAGGTGACAAGTACATTCTTAACGGCAATAAGATGTGGATCACTAATGGCCCTGATGCTGACACCTATGTCATCTACGCCAAAACAGACGTAGCAGCGGCAAGTAAAGGCATCACGGCTTTTATTGTGGAACGAAACTATGCTGGTTTTAGCCGCTCACCAAAACTAGATAAGCTGGGTATGCGAGGTTCCAATACCTGCGAACTGGTCTTCATAGACTGTGAGGTGCCCGCAGAAAACATTTTGGGGCAGCTCAACGGTGGTGTTCGAGTACTGATGAGCGGCCTAGATTATGAACGCGTGGTATTGTCTGGAGGGCCTTTGGGTATTATGCAGGCGTGTATGGATGTGGTGGTACCTTATGTGCACGATCGTAAACAGTTTGGTAAGTCTATTGGTGAGTTCCAGCTAGTACAAGGCAAATTAGCCGACATGTATACCCAAATGAACGCCGCCAAGTCTTACGTTTATAATGTGGCCAAATCGTGTGATCGTGGTGAAACCACCCGTAAAGATTCAGCGGGTGCTATACTTTACTCGGCAGAATTAGCCACTAAAATGGCCTTGGATGCTATCCAGCTTTTAGGTGGTACAGGCTATACCAGTGAATGCCCTACCGGCAGACTATTACGTGACGCAAAGCTTTATGAAATAGGTGCGGGCACTTCAGAAATACGCCGTATGTTAATCGGCCGTGAACTATTTAACGAGTCTCACTAACATGGCTACTTTATCCAACAGTATTAATACCCAAAGTGCCGAATACCTGCTCAAGGCCAGTGCCATGCAGGAGTTGGTAGACGATCTACAGCTGCAAGTTGAAAAACTACAACTAGGTGGCGGTGAAAAGTATCAGGCTAAGCACTTAAGCCGTGGCAAAATGCTACCCCGAAAACGGGTTGATGCCCTACTCGACCCGGGTTCACCATTTTTAGAAGTAGCCCAACTTGCAGCCCATGAAGTATATGATACGGCTGTGCCTAGTGCTGGCATTGTTTGTGGCGTAGGCCTTGTTAACGGGCGTTATTGCATGGTCATTGCTAATGACGCGACGGTAAAAGGTGGCACCTACTTTCCCCTTACGGTAAAGAAACACTTAAGGGCCCAAGACATCGCCTTGCAAAACAATTTACCCTGCATTTACCTAGTGGATTCTGGCGGAGCAAACTTGCCACAACAAGATGAAGTATTCCCAGACAAGCTACATTTTGGCCGTATTTTTTATAACCAAGCCACTATGTCAGCCCAAGGTATTCCTCAGATCGCAGTAGTAATGGGTTCTTGTACCGCTGGTGGCGCTTATGTGCCTGCTATGGCAGATGAATCTATTATTGTTAAACAGCAAGGGACCATTTTTTTAGCAGGCCCTCCCTTAGTAAAAGCTGCTACTGGCGAAGAAGTAAGCGCTGAAGAACTTGGTGGCGCCGACACCCATTGCCGTACTTCGGGGGTAGCCGACCATTATGCAGAATCAGACCAACACGCCTTATTAATCGCCCGCCAGTGTATTGCCAACTGCCCAAAAACTGCGGGGCATCATCTATTACGCCATGAAAGTGCCTTGCCGCGTTACCCAAGCGATCAGCTTTACGGCGTGGTGGGTACGGACTTACGGAAACCTTTTGACGTACGTGATGTTATCGCTAGGGTGGTGGATGACTCACAATTTGACGAATTTAAAGCCTTATACGGCACTACACTAGTGTGTGGTTTTTCTCGAATTGATGGTTATCCTGTGGGTATAATCGCCAATAATGGCGTTTTGTTCTCTGAATCTGCTCAAAAAGGAGCTCACTTTATAGAGCTATGCTGCCAACGACAAATTCCCTTAGTGTTCTTGCAAAATATCACCGGTTTTATGGTAGGTAAAAAATATGAAGCGCAAGGCATTGCTAAGCACGGTGCAAAAATGGTGATGGCAGTAGCATGTGCCAAAGTGCCTAAGTTTACTGTGATTATAGGCGGCAGCTATGGTGCTGGTAATTATGGTATGTGTGGACGCGCTTTTGAACCTAACTTTATGTGGATGTGGCCCAACAGCCGTATCTCAGTGATGGGTGGAGAACAGGCCGCAGGAGTATTAACCCAAGTAAAACGAGACCAACTTAACGCACGTGCTGAAATCTTTAGTGATGCAGACGCAAAAGCTATGCGTGATCCCATACTGAAACAATATGAACACCAAGGTCACCCTTATTACGCCACTGCCCGCTTATGGGACGATGGCGTGATTGACCCAAAGCACACCCGTGCAGTACTAAGCATGGGTTTAGCCACTGCACTTAATAAACCTGCACAAGAAACGCGCTTCGGCGTGTTTCGTATGTAATTTAGATACAATTAACATGACTAATATGACGAACACCATCCCATCAACGCATTGGTTAACTTGCCAGCTAAGCTCGGCTGGTATTGCTACGGTTACACTAAACAGGCCAGATAAACACAATGCCTTTGATGACCAGCTCATTCAGCTTTTTATCACACAATTACAAACCTTAGCCATCAATGACAGTGTTCGAGGCCTTATCATCACAGGAGCTGGAGGTAGCTTTTCAGCGGGTGCAGATTTAGCCTGGATGCAGCGTATGGCGAAGTATGACGAAGCAGCTAATGTAGCAGACGCTGCGCAACTAGCTTTGCTACTAAATCTGTTGGATAGGTTTCCAAAACCTACCCTTGCCCTTGTTAACGGTGGAGCTTTTGGAGGCGCAGTGGGGCTCATCGCCTGTTGTGATAGCGTAATTAGTGCAGACAACGCCTCTTTTTGTCTGAGTGAAGTACGTATTGGTCTAATTCCTGCTGTTATCAGCCCTTTTGTGGTGAATAAAATAGGCATGTCATGGAGCCGTCACTTAATGACCAGCGCCATGGCATTTAGCGCAGGCCAAGCTTTAACCTATGGTTTAGTTCATCAAGTTGTTGCGTTGAGCGAACTGCACAGAGCTAAAGACCATTGGATTAAAGTCACCTTGGGTAACAGCCCAAAGGCAGTGGCAAAAATCAAACAATTGCTACACCAATACAACACCCATTCGCCCCTAGCTAAGGAAAACTTAGCAGAAACCACGGTGCTCACCACCAGGGCTATTGCCAAAAGCAGGGTAAGCCCTAGTGGACAAGAGGGTCTAAAGGCTTTTTTAACTAAAACCCAAGCCCCATAGAAAGAGTGAGCGTTATGAGTATTTTCCAATTGAGAAATGAGTCTGAACCCTTAAACGTTAGCAGCGCAGCG
>CAJXEN010000028.1 GCA_913052465.1 uncultured Oceanospirillaceae bacterium | reverse complement strand
AAAAGAAAAAGACCGCATGATAGCCTCTATAGGCCCATTTTGGGATGCAAATGAAACATGGCTTGTGTTGGGCGTTGGCTTGATGCTGGTCGCCTTTCCTGCCGCACATGGCGTTGTTCTAACTGAGCTCTATCTTCCGGTGGCCGTTATGCTCTTTGGCTTAATATTTCGTGGTGTTGCTTTTGATTTTCGCGCCAAAGTCCCTTATCAAAAAAAATGGCGCTGGAATTTAGCGTTCTTCAGCGGTTCACTCCTCACCGCGCTATCGCAGGGTTATATGCTTGGCTTTTACATAATGGGATTTGAAGACAGCCCGCTTGCTACTTTGTTCTCTATCCTGACCGCACTTGCGGTCGCATCAGCTTACTGCCTTATCGGTGCATGCTGGCTCATCATGAAATGCGACGGTGGTCTGCAAAGAAAAGCGATAAAATGGGCAAAATATCACCTCATAAACACCATTGTAGGCATTGGGCTAATCTCATTAACTACACCGTTAGTAAGTGAGCGAATTTACAGCAAATGGTTCAGCGTACCTGAAATTTTTTGGCTTGCACCAATTCCACTTGCAACAGCTGGGCTAATTGCCTTCCTTTATTTCATACTGCGCAAATTGCCCTTCGAAAATGATCGCTATTGTTGGGTACCCCTCATTACAACAACAGGAATTTTTATTATGTCTTTTATAGGGTTAGCCTACAGCTTCTATCCCTATATCATCCCCAACCAAATGACTATCGTAGAGGCAGCAAGCGCACCGTCATCGCTAATGATCATGCTTATTGGTGCCCTCATTGTGTTCCCAATCCTGATTGGTTACACCATTCTCGCCTATGTGATATTCCACGGAAAAGCTAAGGATTTGAGTTACAGTTAGCCTAGTTTTTGCGCCAACAAATAGTAGCGTTATGAACAGTTCCTAGTTGCCCACTAGGAACCTAAACTACACCAATCTGCGCAATCCTGAAGTGATAGCAGCCAGTTTATTAATACATTGTTCTATGGGCGTGAAAGTGAGCGGATACGGTACTATAGTGCTCTATAAAATTGTTATACTACCAGCCCTTACTTCAACTTTTAATACCTGAATTGGTCCAATTAATGTTGGTCCATGCCACCCCAGTGTTAGCCACCATGGACACATACTAATGACAAAACGCCATATATTGGATATTACTAAAGTACACTCTACTATTCGCACAGATATTGTGCAATTTCACTCAGAAACTGTTAACCAAGTCATTGACGCGGTGGCCAATAATCAAGCAGTAGTTGTAGGTATGTCTTCTAACTCTGCAGTAAAGAAGGCTCGCCGGTTACTAGAAGAACAGGGACTTAAAGTAACCTATTTAGAATTTGGCGGCTATGGCAGCATGTGGCGAGAACGTTTAGCCATTAAAATGTGGAGCGGTTGGCCAACCTACCCCCAGGTTTTTGTGAGCGGTACGCTAGTGGGTGGAGCCAGTGATTTACGAAAGCTGATTAACGCTAATGAACTTAACAACTTACTTTAACCTATTATAACAACCTGAAATCTAACCTTGTTTAACCTAACCCTATTTAACCTAACCTTATTGAATTTATGCCTGTTTAATTAGCCACTTTATGGGGTAGCAGGTATCTCATCTGCCTGTTCACTATCCCAATAAGGCGTGTCACCGAAGCGTTCAATAAGAAAATCAATAAACTTCCTTACCTTGTGTGGCAGGTACCTTGTAGGTGGGTAGGTTGCATAGGCGTGCATGGTAGGCAAAGAGTAATGATCTAATATAGGTACTAGTTCGCCGCTAGCCAAAGCATCCCAGGCAATGAATGTTGGCAACATAACAATGCCGTGCCCGGCAAGTGCCAGCTGTTTTAATACATCACCATTGTTGGCTGTAATATAAGGTTCTGCATTCACCAAATGTTGCTTGCCTGCTTGGTCCATCAAAGGCATACCTGCCAAGGCCCAGTTGCCGTATTGGAGTAATTGGTGGTCTTTTAGCTGGGCTGCTGTGTTGGGTGTTCCCCATTGTTTTAAGTAACCTGGGCTGGCACAAACAATCTGCTTTATGGAGGTGATTTTTCGAGCTTGTAAGCTAGAGTCTTCCAGCGCACCGATGCGCAGTGCTAGATCAAAACCACCCTCTATGATACCGACCCTGCGGTCAGAAAAATCCATTTCAATCTTTAGTTGGGGGTTTTGCAGCATAAATAAATTGATAGCAGGCGTTAGGTGGGTTACGCCAAAAGATAAGGGTAGGGCCAGCTTTAGAGACCCAGAAAGCACTTGGGTTTTGCATGCCATGTCTTCGTTTAACGCATCTACCTCGCCCAGCAACAGCTTTACTCGTTGGTAATACTGGCTACCTGCTTCAGTGAGGCTAGATGTGCGGGTAGTGCGGTTAATAAGTTTAGTACCTAACCTATGTTCCAAATCGCCAAGGCGTTTGCTGGCGGCAGATTTTGCTAGGTTGAGCTGAGCAGCCGCATTGGTGATGCTACCAGCTTCAACTATTCTCACAAATACCTGCATATCTTCTAATTGACCCATAGCTATAGTTCTCTTTTTACGAACAATGTTTCCGTATTTTTTATGTTTTTCCGTATTTAGTCAACATGTAAGATATCAATCAACCTAAACCGAACCACATATAGTGGCTCACAAATATCACTACCACACCTACATTGGAGTACTATTATGACTAAGCTACAAACATTTGCAGCACCCACCGGCCGTTTACTTCTAGCGATGATGTTCGTTATGGCAGGCTTAAGTAAAATTGGCAACTACGCAGGCACTCAAGGCTACATGGAGGCCATGGGTGTACCAGGGGCTCTGCTACCCCTTGTTATTGCTCTTGAGGCACTGGGCGGGTTAGCGATTATTTTGGGTTGGCAAACAAAACTAGTGGCTTTGGCTTTAGCAGGCTTTAGCGTGTTGTCGGCAGCAATATTTCATGCCGACTTTAGCAGCCAAGCAGAAATGACTAATTTTATGAAAAACCTAACCATTGCCGGTGGTTTTCTATTGCTAGTGGCCCATGGCCCAGGTACTTATGCGCTTGATAACCGTGTTAGGTCTACGCCAGTATAAGCAACTTTAAGCGACTGTATGCCAGTGTTAGCCAGTATAAGGACAGATTATGACAACCAATAAACAAGACCATAAAACACCTCGGGAGCTGCTTCATAACACGGCTGGCATGCCCGCCTCCGACGGTGATGGCGTTAAAATGACGCGAATTATCGGTACTAATCAGCTCAACATGCTAGACCCATTTCTACTACTAGATGCCTTTGAGAGTGACCAGCCACAAGACTACATCGGTGGTTTTCCAGATCACCCTCATAGGGGCTTTGAAACAGTCACTTATATGTTGGCTGGCCGCATGCGTCATAAAGACAGTATGGGCAACGAAGGTGTTATAGCAGCCCATGGTGTGCAATGGATGACAGCAGGCAAGGGCATAGTGCATTCAGAAATGCCAGAACAAGAAAGCGGCTTGCTTAAGGGCTTTCAGCTATGGGTGAATTTACCCGCCAAAGACAAAATGTGTCAGCCAGCGTACCAAGAATTTATTGCCCAAGACATCGCTATGGAAGTGCAGCAAGATGGCAGCGAAGTAAGGGTAGTTGCAGGCACTACAGATAGCGGCACTAGTGGCCCAGTAGAGCGAGAGGACATTAAACCCATTTTTATGGACGTTACTCTAGCAGCCAATGGTGAGTTTACCCAACAAATTAAGGCTGGTGACAATGCCTTTATTTATGTGATCGAAGGCCGTGTGCTGGTCGGTGACCAGGCGAGCTCTTTACCAGCCAAACAGCTAGGTATATTAAGCGATGGTGATCAGGTCACCATAACAGCAGCCTCCCATAGCGCTAGGTTTTTGTTAGTGGCAGCAACGCCTATTAATGAAAGTGTTGCCAGAGGCGGGCCATTTGTAATGAACACCAAAGAACAAGTGCTACAGGCATTTGACGACTTTAAACATAACCGATTTTAGGAATTAACTATGGGCTTACTTGTGAACGGGCAATGGCATACCGACTGGTATGAAACTAAATCATCTGGCGGACGCTTTGAACGTAAAGCGCCAAGCTTTCGTAACTGGGTAACAGCAGATGGCAGCGCCGGGCCGTCTGGCACTGATGGCTTTAAGGCAGAAGCTAACCGCTATCATTTGTATGTATCACTGGCTTGTCCTTGGGCTCACCGAACTCTGATTTATCGCAAGCTTAAAGGCCTAGAAGACATGATTTCTTTGTCTGTGGTGAACGCCTTTATGGGTGACGAAGGCTGGACCTTTGAACCAGGCGACCAGGTTGTGGGTGACCCCATCAATAATGCTACTAGGATGCATCAGGTCTATACCCATGCCATGGCAGACTATACTGGCCGTGTTACGGTGCCGGTGTTATGGGACAAAAAAACCAACACCATTGTAAGCAATGAGTCTCCCGAAATTATTCGTATGTTTAATTCTGCGTTTGATGGTGTAGGTGCACTAGCCGGTGATTTTTGCCCACCAGAATTACTGGTCCAGATTGATGAACTTAACGATTATATCTACCCAGCCATTAATAATGGTGTTTACCGGGCGGGCTTTGCCACCACCCAAACTGCCTATAACGAGGCTGTGGCAGAGGTTTTTAATGCCTTAGACACCCTAGAAACTCGCTTGGCTGATAAGCGCTACCTTACGGGTAATCGCATCACAGAAGCAGACTGGCGCCTATTTACCACGCTAGTGCGCTTTGATGCTGTTTATGTGGGCCATTTTAAATGTAACCTACGCCGTATTGTAGACTACCCTAATTTGTGGGGTTATCTGAAAGAACTGTATCAAGTGCCAGGCATTGCGCAAACTGTGCATATAGACCATATCAAGGCGCATTATTACGGTAGCCATGAAACCATTAACCCAACTTTAATCATACCAGTAGGCCCACTGATCGACTTTAACCAACCACATAAGCGTGCAGCACTTTAATCAGCACTAACAAGTACTCAGTGAAAGGAACATAACATGGGCAAATTAATCAATGGCAAGTGGCTGGATGATACTCAGCTAATTGAGTATGAAACACAGCAGTATCAGCAGTCTGACGGCCACTTTCAGCGCGGTACCGCCGCTTTTCGCAGCTGGGTGACGAAAGATGGCAGTGCTGGCCCAACGGGCGCTGCTGGGTTTACAGCCCAGACTGGGCGCTATCATCTGTATGCTGCTATTAATTGCCCTTGGGCCCACAGAACCCTGATTTACCGACAACTAAAGCAGCTTGAACTTGTGGTGTCTTTGTCACTGGTAAAACCACTGCGCACAGACCATGGCTGGGTGTTTGATGCCAGTGAATCACGCTTTACCGATGACGTGTATGGTTATACAGCCTTGCACCAGCTGTATAGTAAAGCGGCCGCCGATTATACCGGGCGGGTCACCGTACCTGTATTGTGGGATAAGCAAGAGCAAACCATTGTAAGTACCGAATCTGCAGAAATAATTCGCATGTTTAATACTGCCTTTAATGACATTACCGGTGATACACAGGATTTCTACCCTGCACAACTGGCTAATGAAATAGATGAGCTTAATAATTATATCTATAGCAACCTTAACAATGGCGTGTATCAAACAGGCTTTGCTCGATCCCAAAATGCATACAACGAATCTGTAACGAAGGTATTTGCCGCCCTAGACCAG
This sequence comes from uncultured Oceanospirillaceae bacterium, assembly GCA_913052465.1. Classification (GTDB taxonomy): domain Bacteria; phylum Pseudomonadota; class Gammaproteobacteria; order Pseudomonadales; family Balneatricaceae; genus Njordibacter. Next base: position 14,328 of record CAJXEN010000028.1, on the reverse strand, counting down.
CTAGAACAGCGTTTAAGTAGCCACCGTTATCTGCTTGGGGATCAACTTACTGAGGCCGATTGGCGACTATTACCTACCTTGGTGCGGTTTGATGTGGGGTATTTCAGTGCCTTTAAGTGCAATCTTAAAGCCTTGCGAGACTATGCCCATTTGTCTAAGTATTTAAAGGACTTATGCAGCCATTCTGGTGTTGCTAGCACCATAGAGCTAGATATCTATCGACGGGGTTATCATTCAGTAAGCCCATTGCGCAACCCCCATGGCATAGTGCCTTTGGGTTTTGAATCACAGTTTCTAGAACCTTTGCCCATTCAGCAAACATAGGCTTACCCCTAGCATACAGACATCGTTTCGTTTAGTAGTGTGCACTCTAAGGTAAGTAGATGACATGGGCCTTCAGTTTTTCGTTGCGTTGAGTAGCCCCAGTAATACCCCCAATAATAAACCCTACCACTAAAATACAAGACCACCACATACCAACTGTTGGTCTTGTATTTTAGACCTAAATTTAATTAACTAAACTAAACTTAGACAAGGTAAGTGGAGGCAGACGTCGTTCCACCCCTGCCAGTCCAGTTGGTGTGGAAAAATTTCCCTCTGGCTTGATCTGTTCTTTCGTAGGTGTGGGCGCCAAAATAATCACGCTGCGCTTGCAGTAAGTTTGCTGGTAGGCGTGCGGTGCGATAGCCATCAAAATAGGTCAGCGCTGAACCCATTGCTGGCATAGGAATACCCAGCTCTACCGACGCCACCATTACCCGGCGCCAAGCGGCTTGTGCGTGTTCCAGAGCATCCTTGAAAAATTGATCAAGCATTAGATTCACCAGCTCTGGGTTGCTATCGAAGGCCACTTTAATGTCATCTAAAAACACTGATCTAATAATACAGCCACCGCGCCACATTTGTGCAATTTGGCCATAATTGAGCTGCCAGCCATAGGTATCAGCAGCCCCTCGTAATAGCTGATAACCCTGCGCATAAGACACAATTTTTGAGGCATATAGGGCCTGCTTTAAGTCCTCAATAAGGGCAGCTTTGTCACCCTTATAAACGTTTGAAGGCCCACTTAGCTGCTCAGATGCCTCTACCCGTTCTTGCTTTAAGGCAGACAGGCAGCGTGCAAATACAGCTTCGCCAATGAGTGTTAAAGGCTGGCCAAATTCAAGTGCAGTTACAGCAGTCCATTTGCCAGTGCCTTTTTGCCCAGCTGCATCAAGAATCTCATCAATTACGGCCTCACCTTGGTCAGTTTTGTAGCCTAAAATGTCACTGGTAATTTCGATCAAATAGGAATTAAGTACTCCTGTATTCCACTGATTAAACACTTGGTGCATTTCATCATTAGAAAGTTCAAGCCCGTCCTTCATCATTTGATAGGTTTCGCAGATCATCTGCATATCGCCATACTCAATGCCGTTATGAACCATCTTAACAAAATGGCCCGCCCCGTTTGCGCCCACCCATTCACAGCAAACTTCTCCCTTGTCAGTTTTGGCGGCAATTTTCTGAAATATGGGTTTGACTAATGGCCATGCCGCGGCAGAGCCGCCAGGCATTATAGATGGCCCAAGAAGCGCGCCTTTCTCACCACCAGAAACACCAGCACCAATATAGTAAAAACCCTTACTTTCAACATAACTACAGCGACGTGATGTGTCAGGGTAATTGCTGTTACCACCATCAATAATAATATCGCCCTGATCAAGAAAGGGCACAAGTTGATCAATAACCTCATCTACAGGCTGGCCAGCCTTGATGAGCATCATGATTTTACGGGGCCGTGTAAGGCTGGCACAGAGCTGTTCAATACTTTGGCAGCTGATAATGTTTTTGTCGGCACCTCGACCCGCTACAAAGCGATCGACTGTTGCCATAGTGCGGTTAAACACAGCAACAGCAAACCCTTTGCTCTCCATATTTAACACCAGGTTTTCACCCATCACTGCAAGGCCAATAAGGCCAATATCTGCTTTCATCTTAATACCCTGTCCATTACTCAATATTGTATAGTGGCAACTAACACCACTAAAAGTGGCCTAAATGCGCCACTGTTTTGAGTGTTGGTCTGCTGATCGTGGATTTTTTCTTTACCATTGCTCAAGCCAAGTGAGGCCTGCGTAAATATCACCTTTTGGAGTGTATTCAGCGCCAAATAACCCATTATAACCTAATCTTTGAACACCACTTATTAACTTGTGATAATCAATTTCTCCATCTATAGGTTCATCTCGATTAGGGTAGGATGATACTTGGATGTGGCCAACATAATCAATGCAGCGCTTAAATACGTCCATCAAATTCCCTTGCATTGTATAGGTATGAAAACAATCGACCATTAACTTAATGTTGTTAGCACCTATGGCATCAATTGTGGCCATACCATGTTCCACGGTAGTTAAGTGGTAATCTATGGCAATGTTGGTATTAAGGGGTTCAATAAAGATGGTTTTACCCACTAAGGCTGCCTGTTTTGATGCATAAGTTAAATTTTCTCTATATACCTTTTCAGCTTCAATTGTATTGCCAGTGCGGCCAGCCACCACACTGATATTGGCACAATTTATAGTAACGGCGTAGGCGATGGCTTCATCAATATAGCTGCGCGCCTCTTGTTCGCGTCCAGGTTTTGCTGCCACACCTAAATCTGCTATGCCATTGACACCGATGCGCGTGTTTAGGCTAATCATGGGCAAGCCTGTTTCCTCTAGTACTGCTTTTATATCGCTTGCACTATAGGCATAAGGCATGTGGCATTCTACTGCCCCAAAGCCAGTTTTTGCAGCCGCTCTAATGGCCTCTGGGAGCGTCAGGTTGGTCCACAAAAAACCCAGGTTTGCTGAAAATAAATGAGCTCTATTCATGGGTTCTAAGCGTTCACAAAACGTAAGTAATTGGGTGCTGGTATATCAAATATTTCATCTGTCATAGTCAGTTCGCCGGTTTCAACATTGCGTGCCAATACTCTAATGTGTCCTGAGTCTTGATTGGCCACAACAATGGCCTTACCGTCTGGTGTAATAGTGAAATGGCGTGGAAAATTGCCACCAGTGGGGGTGATACCAATGCGCTTTATGCTGCCGTCTTCATGCACCTTAAATATGGCTAATGAATTATCACCACGATTGGAAACGTATAAAAACCTTGCGTCAGGAGACAGTTTTATTTCTGACACATAGCTTACATTCTCACGATTCTCTAAGGTAGATTCATACTGAAAGGGCACGAGTCTAGGTTTGACAGATGTAGGCTCACTGTTATCTAAACTAGCCACACATACGGTATTGAATAATTCATTTGAAATGTAGCAAATGTCAAGATTAGGGTGCATAACCATATGTCGTGGGCCAGAGCCAGCTTCAAATTCTATCCAGGTCTCTCTTGCTAGTGTCTTAGTGTGAGCATCCCAGCGGTATTGGAAAACAGCATTCTCACCTAGGTCTGGGATGAACACCCAGTCGTGCCAAAAATGTGCACAATGAGCATGTGGCCCCACTTGTCGATTAACCCAGTGGTCTTCCCTATTTTCTACTTGTCGCCAGTCTGATTTTGGGCGGTAATACTGTTTAAAACTTTGGGTCACCTCGCCTAACTTTCCGCACTCGCTCACATTGACTACTTCAACGATAGCGTCCCAGTAATTAATAACGATTGCAGCATCTTTATTGGGTGCCAAGGCTAGGTAACAGGTGGACTTACCCCCAGCAGAAAAGCTGTCTTGTGGGGTTAGAGCGCCATCTTTACCGATGGTATAGCGTGTAATTTCGCCATTACTTTGGATGGTTTCCAGTATTGCATAAATACTTTTTCCGTCACTGTGAGGGATTAATACTGCGGGGTTAAGTGCTGCAGAAGTACTATTGAGAGCTAACTTACCATCGGCACCAAGGGTCATTGCATAAATGCCTTTACCCGCTTTCGGTGCATAGGGTTGGTGGGCTAATACGTCCATTTCACTGTAACTCCCTACTAGGAGCGAATAGCTTTTATCTAATTTCATTTAATACCTTTGTTCCAAAATAAAAACACTGTAATACCAGCACAGCGTTTGATTAGTGTTTGATGAGGGCTTTATTGATTTATAAAGCCTGTCCTTTTCGGCCAGTGTTAGCATTAACCTTTGACTGCTCCGGCTGTCATGCCAGTAATAATTTGTTTAGAGGCTATAAAGGTAAATATAATAGGCGGTATTGCCAGTAACATTCCCGTCGCCATAATCACGCCCCAGTCGATGTCATATTCGGTCAACGAATTCACTATAGTCACTGGTACTGTTCTGGTATTCCGGTCGAGTAGGGCATTGGCCAACAGAAACTCGTTCCATGCAATGCGAAAAGTGAAAATAGCCGCTGCGGCCAGGCCAGGTTTAATGACGGGTAGTACCACCAAGAAAAAGATTTGCAGCGGGTTAGCACCATCCATTTTTGCCGCTTCTTCTAATTGAATAGGAACCTGCACAATAAAACTCTGTAATATCCAAATAACAAAGGGTAAGTTCATCGCCACATAAACTAAAATAATGCCAGTGAAGGTGCCATCTAACCCGTAGCTAAAGGTCCAAATACCAAACACAGGCACCAACAATACCGCAGGAGGGACCATACGCATCATTAAAGTGGTTAATGAAATTGCACCCCGGCCCATGAACTTAAACCTAACCAGGGCGTAGGCCGCCATACAACCAAGTATTAGAGTAATGGCTGTTGAAACTAAGGCAATAAATATTGAGTTACCAAGGGCCCGTGAGAAGGTAGGGTTGCAATAATCAACATGCTCAGGCGCGTACCACAACACATCACACAAAACTGTTTCATAGTTTTTTAAGGTGGGGGTAAATAACAGGCTGCTGGTATCACTCATGACATCAACATTGAGTTTTAGTGATGTTGTTAACATCAGTATAATGGGCCCAACTGACATGATGACTAATGCCACCATAAGGGCATAAAAAGCAGGGCTTTGGCGACTTTCAGAAGCGTTTTTCATCATCTAACCCCCTTCCGCTAAGGCCAACATTTTCTGTCGGCGTTGTTCCACAAATTTGTTGTATAAAAACATGGATATGGTTAATAGCAATAACATCATCAATAAATAGTTAGACATCGCAGCTGCTGCTCCTAATTCTCGAAACTCAGATGCCGTGCGTGAAATCCTTAAGGCCATAATTTCAGTCGATAAACCTGGGCCCCCATTAGTCATTACCAAAATAACCTCTAACACTTTAAACGCATCAATTAGGCGTAATAGTAGAGTCACAATTAATACTGGCATCATTAATGGGATCTTAATGTACAGCGCTTGCTGCCAAGCATTGGCGCCGTCGATTCTGGCCGCTTCAAGGGTTGACCTTGGTAACGATTGCAGCGCGGCAAGGCACAGAATAAAAATAAAAGGTGTCCATTGCCATACATCGGCAATGATGATGGATACCAAAGACCAAGTGGAATCTGACAACCAAGGGATTGACTCAAACCCGAGGTCCTTCAGGGTTCTATTAAAAATGCCCACGCTAGGGTGGTACATATAGCGCCACATTAACCCCACCACTATCGGTGCAATCATCATGGGCAAGATAAAAATTGTACGTAAGGCTGAAATGCCTCTTATGTTCCTGTCTAGCAACAGCGCCAGGCCTAAGCCAATAACGATCTCAATAGACACCACAATAAAGGCGAATTTGAGGGTCACCCACATAGACTCTTTAAACGCTTCATCTACCCAAAGGTTTGAGTAATTTTTAAACCCCACCCAGTCAGCTTCACCAATTAACTGGCTTGGATTCCAGTCAAGAAAGCTGGCATACACCATATAGGCTATGGGATACAACAAACCTAACGCCAATACCACACCCGCAGGAGCAATAAAAAAATAGGGTGTCATCTTATTTAAATTTGCAGACTTCATTGGCAGATACCTAAACTGATTAAACGGTGTTTCATTTTAAGGTAATCCAAACACCAAGAACTCCTGCAAATAGCAGGTTTTCAGTCAATTAAAATTGGGGCGGGTATAGAATGAATTAATAAATTCAATATACCCGCCCGTTGCGTCAGTAAGCACCTTTAGAAGTGCCCATTACACCGCTTAATTCCAGGTATAGTAACCTGCGTCTTGCATGATTTTTTTAGCACGCTCAGCAACTCCATCAAGAGAACTTTGGATGTCTGCATCTTCCGTTAGTATCTTGGAAAGAGTGGTGCCTAGGTCGGCGTTGATTTTTCCCCAAACAGGGATAATTGGACGCCAATCTGGATCAGCATCTTTAAGCGCCTCACCAAAAACTTTCATATGTGGAAACTTAGCATTAACTTCAGCGTCGCTATGAGTTGAATAACGCGATGGGTTACCACCTTCAAGAGCAATTAACTTATCTGCCTTTTTGGAAGTGAGCCACTGCATTAGTAAAAATGCGGCTTCTTTATTTTGAGCATTTTTGGGAATAGCAATACCAAAGCCACCGGTTTGAGAGCCTTTACGCACACCCATTGGGTGAGGCGCCCAACCAATTTTGCCCACTACTTTAGACTTGCTCGGATCGTTGACCTGACCGGCAAATACCGTTGAGTCTAAGAACATGGCTGAACGGCCTTGAAGGAATGATGCTCCTGCTTCTGCAAAACCAAAGGCTCTAGAGCCTTCTGCGCCACAATCAACAATGGTTTTAAGTGCTTGAGCAGCCTTTACACCTGCTGCATTGTTAAGTGTAGGGTTCCATTCATCATCAAAAATACGCCCACCCAAAGGGGCAAGGTGTAATAGAAATGCGTGACTTGCATGATGCCCTGATGCAGCTCTAGAAGCTAAGCCGCCCATACCAGGTTCCAGCTTCGGAATCTCACAAGCCAGTTCTAATAGGTCATCATAGGTTTCTGGAACATCTAAACCGTGCTTTTCAAAAATATCCTTACGATACCCCAAAATAGAGGTTTCAGAGCCAAAGGGTACGCCAAACATAGAGCCTGTTGGGCCAGATAAATAACCTTTAGTACCGCCAGCAATACTGATGTTGGCCACATAACCTTCGATTAGGTCCGTTGCATCATACGCAGGATCAGCTAAGCGTGGGTTCATGAAGTAACGTGCCAAGTTCTCTAATTGATCAGCATAGACATAATCGGCCTTTGAAAAAACCACATAAGCCAATAAATCATAGTCCCCTTTTTTCTTAGTTAATTCTAAGGTTTGTTTCTGCCGCATCTTCATGTATTGAAGCTGGTCCACCTCAACTTCAATACCGGTTTCTTTGGTAAACTCAGGTAACACTTTCATTACCGCATTGTAATGTGGGTGGGCAGGGAAATTCACGACCAAACGGGTGCCTTCATACTCGTCATAAGGGCCGGCATAAGCCGCACTAGCAGCGGCAAGTGATAATGCTCCAAATGCTAGTAAAGTAGTTTTAGCAGTTTTTAGTTTTATAGACATTGTTTCCTCCTTAGAAACGCAGTTATAACGTCATAAGTAAAAGCTTGTTTTTTTACTGATTAACCTCAGTAGATCGCAAGCTCAGTATTTCGGTCAAACACATAAACATCTGATGGTTTGACAGAGAATTTAATATTGTCTCCAGCCTTAAAGTTATTTTTTGAATCAACCTCAATAGATACTCTGCTGCCCTTAATTTCTGAGATGAGAACCGAAAGAGCTCCAGCGTACTCGCATATTTTTATCGGCAAAGTCAGTGTGTTTTCAATTGAGTCATCACCAGCCAATGCGGGTGTCAGTGCAGAAGGTCTGATGCCTAGTATTACTTCACCAGAAGCTGGTAAATGGTGTTTGTTTTTGAGCGTATTTAATTGAAAACTAAAGCCCTCACCATTGGCCATTAGTGAACCAGATTCTTCAACTAACATTGCGTCCATGAAATTCATAGGAGGCATGCCCATAAAGCCTGCTACAAATTTATTGGCTGGCGTTTCAAATAGTTGTTGGGGTGTTCCATGTTGTTGAATATAACCATCCTGCATTACCACTATGCGGTCACCTAATGTCATGGCTTCTACTTGGTCATGGGTCACATAAATTATATTCTTATCGATTTTCTCGCGCATTATCGCCAGCTCGGCCCGCATCTGTACCCTTAACTTGGCGTCTAAGTTTGATAGTGGCTCATCCATTAAGAGGGTAGAGGAGTCTCTTACAAGCGCGCGACCCATGGCCACACGTTGCCGCTGGCCACCTGATAACTGGCCTGGTTTTCTATGCAACAGTGGTTTTAGGCCTAACATGTCTGCAACACTATTGACGCGTTTGCTTATTTCAGCTTTTGGATATTTGGCCAGTCTCAAACCAAACGACATATTTTTTTCAACATTCATATGTGGGTACAAAGCGTAGTCTTGAAATACCATAGCAATGTCGCGATCTATAGGCTCCAAGTGAGAAATTTCTTTGCCATCCATCAATATCTGACCTGCAGTTACGCTCTCCAGACCAGCTACCATTCTTAGGGTAGTTGATTTGCCACATCCAGAGGGGCCAACAAAAACTGTAAACTCATTGTCTTCCATTACGAGGTCTATATCGTGAATCACTTCTACTGGTCCATAAGACTTTTTAAGACCTTTAAACGTAATTACAGGCATAAATAATAGATCCCTTTTTGTTGATGACTGGTTGTGTTGTACCCAGCCGATTAAAAATATTCATCAATGGTTTATTAATCATTCTCAGTAGCTTGGAGCATCATAATTGATGATTTAAAGATACTGTCTATGTGGCCAGTCATAGCTCGTTCAGCAGCGTCTGGGTCGTGTTGTTCTAAGGCTCTATAAACTTGCCTGTGCTCACGGAGGCTGCGCTCAGTAGCTCGTTCTGCTTTTAGGGCCATATTCCGAAACTCAAGTGCGTAGGAATAAATATCGGAAGCCATTTTTTCTAGTAACTGATTATTACCTGCTTTGTATATGAGCTTGTGAAACTCTCGGTCTGATATCTGAAACGCTACCGCATCATCTAGCACCTTTTCCTGAGTTTCCATCATAACGACCAGCCTCTCCAGGTCGTCACTGGTTATGTTAATTGCTGCTGCCCTTACAATGGCGGCCTCCACAACTCTTCTTGCTTCCGCCACAGTGGTCACATCATAACTTTGCAAGGCATCTAACTCTGCATAGGGCTCTTGGTCTGGTGATTTTAATGAGCGTACTAACACCCTTGAGCGTGCACCGCGTTTAACCTCGATCAATTTTTGGCTAGCCAGTATCTGCAAAGCACCTCTGATGGTCTCTCGGCTCACATTAAATGTTTCTGATAAATTCCTCTCTGAGGGCAAGAAGTCATCAGGTAAAATGAGTCCTGTTGAGATTAGGTATGTCAGCTTTTCTGCAACCTGTGATTTCAGGGTGTTGCGCTGCACTGACCCTTCTTCAGCCAATAAATTCACTGACTTATTTAACTTGGCATTGTTCAAAACAAGATCCTACCTAGGTGAAATAACAGTCTGTTAATTTTGCGAAAAGGTTTGACTATCAAACTAGGTCATTACAAATGGTAGTATATACATACCAATTTATACTTTGCAAACATTCATTTTGTTTTGGTTTAAATCATCTTTATTTTTAATAATATTGTTATTTATCAACAATTTATATTTATTATAGAGATAAATTAATAGAGGTAAATAGCTTGTCACCAAAAATTTTATTGATTGAAGGTTTTAATTGGTATTTAATACCAACCTGTTATGGCTAAGCCTTTAGCTTTTTTAGCTTAGGCAATAACGTGCATTGATGGGTGGCTTAAAGCTATGCTGATTAATGCTTAAATAAGTTTTCGGGGTAGCTGAAGCCTACCTTTTCATTTTATTTTTATTAGGATCACACCTTGAACCCACTCAACAATCTATTTGACTTAACTGGTAAGCGTGCTCTTATTACAGGTTCCACTAAAGGTATTGGATACACTCTAGCTAAAGGCTTAGCGCTTGCTGGTGCTGAAGTGATTATCAATGCTAGGCATCAATCCACCGTAGATGACGTTCAAGCACAATTCACCGAGCTTGGGCTGACTGCTCATGGCTTAGTTTTTGATGTCACCGATCGGCAAGCAGTTAATATGGCTATTAATGATTTTGAAGCCCAAGTGGGCGTTATTGATATCCTTGTTAATAATGCAGGAATCCAGATACGAGCGCCTTTGGAAGATTTTGAAAGTGACGATTTTGATCGGTTAATGATCACTAATGTAAATAGTGTTTTTTATGTAAGCCAAACGGTGGCAAGGCATATGATCAAACGGGGTGGGGGTAAAATTATCAATATAGCCTCAGTCCAATCTGCCTTGGCTCGTCCTACTATCGCACCTTACACTGCTTCTAAAGGTGCCGTAAGCAACCTGACCAAAGGCATGACCACTGACTGGGCGAAATATGGCCTACAAATTAATGCCTTGGCGCCAGGATATTTTGTAACTCCACTCACTGAGGCCCTAGTTAATGATGAGCAATTTAGTGGCTGGCTGTGTAACCGAACGCCATCCAATCGGTGGGGCGAACTGGAAGAGTTAGTGGGCGCTTGTATTTTCTTATCATCCAAGGCGTCAAGCTTTGTTAATGGCCAAACCATTTATGTGGATGGCGGCATTACCGCATGTATCTAACATGATGCCACGCTTAAAAATAGTAATGGGCGTCTGTGGGGTAGGAAAATCGACAATTGCCAAGTTACTTGCTAATGCCACAGGTGCAGCTTATTTAGATGGCGACCATTACCATCCCCAGGCCAATATCAATAAGATGAGCCAGGGTATAGCCTTGACTGACGATGATCGTTGGCCTTGGTTGCAACACTTTGCACAGTCTATGTCGGGGCACACAGGCGATGCTGTAGGCGCCTGTTCGGCGTTAACCAAGACTTATCGACAATGGCTGATAAAATCTGCTGGAGAACCTATTTTGTTTATTTCTCTAGAGGGTAGCAAAAAGCTTATTGCACAGCGTATGTCTGCTCGTGTTGATCACTTCATGCCCAGCAGCCAATTAGATAATCAGCTTGCAATGCTACAAGTGCCAGGCGCCGATGAACAGACAATAAACATAGATATTAGTGCGTCAAGTGAGCAAATTACCAACAATATACTTGAGCAGTTAGCACTTTTTAACACTAAATAGTAACAGGCTTAGCACATAGGTGTTGAGTTAGTTCTGACCTGAATGGAGAAAATGATGCGTGCATTAGTGATACATAACGCTAAAGACTTGCGTATTGAACAGCGAGAAGTCCCAGAACCATCTGCTGGTCAAATTAAAATTAAAGTAGCCGTTGGAGGAATCTGTGGATCTGACCTACATTACTACAATCATGGAGGCTTTGGCGTTATTCGAATCAAGCAGCCAATGACCCCAGGGCACGAATTCTCAGGTTATATTGATCAACTAGGCGACGGCGTTAAAGGCTGGTCTGTGGGAGAACTGGTGGCTATTTCTCCATCACGGCCCTGTGGCAATTGTGAGTACTGCAATAAAGCGTTGTACAACCATTGTTTAAATATGCAATTTTATGGCTCCGCCATGCCATTCCCCCATATTCAAGGGGGCTTTCAGGAAGAGCTCATTGTTAATGCCAGTCAATGTGTTAGGGCCCACAGCCTGACGCCAGGTGAAGCGGCGATGGCAGAGCCATTCGCTGTTGGTTTACATGCAGTTAACCGTGCGGGCAATGTATTTGGTAAGCGTGTATTAATTACTGGCTGTGGGCCCATTGGGGTGCTTGCAGCTGTGGCTGCGCGTCGCGCGGGTGCAGCGCAGGTGGTCATCACTGATTTAGTTGCTAATGCGCTCAAATTTGCTGCATTTGCAGACGTTGATCAAGCCATTGATATGCAGCAAAACCCTGCAGGTCTAGAACCTTATACTCAAGGGAAAGGCACATTTGACGTTTTATTTGAATGCACAGGATCACCTCAGGCCTTAGCGGGTGCCATAACTGCCATGGCGCCAAGAGGCATTATTATGCAACTGGGTTTGGGTGGTGATATGCCTGTGCCAATGATGCAAATAACCGCTAAGGAACTGGAGATTAGGGGTACATTTCGTTTTCATGAAGAGTTCCCACTCGCCATAAAGTTGATGCAATCAGGCCTGGTTGATTTGAAACCGTTTATTTCTCATACCTTTGAAGTTGATACTGCACTTGAGGCCTTTGAAATGGCATCAGATCGGAACCAAGCGATGAAAACTCAAATTACATTTTCTGCGTCAGCGTAAGCTCGTATACATTTTAATTATTTTTAACATTACGTTAGTAGGGCATTATGAACATTGCATTTATTGGTATTGGTCTTATGGGTGAACCTATGGTTCGCAACCTAGCAAAAGCTGGTCACACGCTGCATATATGGAATCGTAGCCCAAAAAAAGCTGAGGCATTAGCAGACATTGCCACAGTCTATAATACGCCAGCAAGTGCAGTGAAAGATGCCCAAGTGGTGATCACTATGTTAGCAGATGGGCCAGCCACGACTGAGGTGATGATAAACCAAGGAGTTATAGATGCCACACCTGCACAGGCTTTAATTATAGATATGGGGTCAGTGGAACCCGAGGTTGATGTAGCAATCGCCGCTTTGGTTATTTCACAAAATAAACGTTTTTTAGATGCGCCTGTTTCAGGTGGTGTGCAGGGTGCTGAAGCGGCCACACTCACTATATTGGTGGGAGGGAGTAAAAAAGACATGGCTTACGCTCAGCCAATTTTTGAAGCCATGGGCCGGCCCAATCTGCTGGGCCCCCATGGGGCTGGCCAAACTGCTAAGTTGGCCAATCAGCTGATAGTTGGTATTACCATAGGTGCAGTAGCTGAAGCCTTTAAACTGGCAGAAAGTGCTGGCTGTGACGCGGCAACATTACGTTCAGCCCTTATGGGTGGTTTTGCTGACAGTAAAATTTTACAGCTCCATGGTGAGCGCATGGCGAACCGTAACTTTGTGGCCGGAGGGCGATCATGGTCACAACTTAAAGACATTAAAAATGCCTTATCTTTGGCCCAAGAAAATCAACTTAATCTGCCTTTAGCCCAATGTGTGGAAGCTGGGTTTAGTAGTTTAGTTGACGATTATGCAGGTGGTGAGTTGGATCACTCAGCGTATTACTTATGGTTAGAAAAAAATCATCAGCAAGATTAGTGTTTAACCTCTGCCCAACACTTCTCTTACTTTAAAGGCAAATATAAACTTGGCTTATGTTAATGAGCTTTCTGACACTGGAAAAATTAAATCTATTATCAGTGGCCCCTATAAGTTGGGTGAAGCTCCTGAAGTAATTCAGTACTTTGGCGAAGGCAAGCATACAGGCAAAGTAGTGATCGCGTTGGAAACATCATAAGCCTAGCTCAGCCATGCTTAAAGACGTTAGAAATTGTTACTTTCTGGGGCCGCCCATGTAAGTTTTTTGGGCATATTATGTATGAATAAAAAGTTATAACTAATCGACCCAGCTAACTGCGAGCGCGTCGACAAATTGAGGTGTTATGAATCATAAGGCAGGGACAATTCAGTGCTAGAACTTCGACCCAATTGTGAGTGCTGTGACAAAGACTTACCTCCAGAATTTATGGAGGCGGTAATCTGCAATTTTGAGTGATCTGACCACATTCTTAACAATGTATGTCCAAATTTTTCAGGAAATTTTGTGCCGCGACCGATACGGCTGTCAGCAGCACTTGAAAGTAATCCGACCTCTAAAAAACGCGTTCTTAAAAAACATGGGTGCGTTGCTAATACATAAAAAATGCACTCACAACAGCACTTTGCATTGCTTGAACTGGCTTATGTGGTAATCAAAGACAGGTAATGAATCACCAATAAAGAGTTGCCCTTTCTCCTGAAAATGGGACAATAGCTATCAAATGCATATCAGCACGGGGCGGCTTTTTTAAGGCCCTTTGGTTCGAGTAATTCAATGATTAATTTACATTTAACAAACGCGCTGATTAGTATGCTGATAAGCTTACACACTAATGAGTGTATGTTATGTGTCTACCGAGGTTAACTAAAAGGTTATGTCATTCTTGTCGCAGGAAACTGTTAGTTGCCCATACTGTGGGGAGTCGATTGAAGTGCTTATAGATCCCCAGGAGACAGGGCACGAATATATCGAAGATTGTCAGGTATGCTGTAAGCCAATCATATTTAATGTGGAGGTAGATCATGCAGGTGACTTATGTGTGATGGTGCGTGATGAAAATGAAACCTAATCGTGTGACCTAGACTAATCCAATTAATGATGTCACATAACCTGCTCAAACAACATTCCATACACCAGGCTCAGTATATTTCGCCACTTATTGCCAGTTGAGTTAAATATAGGCGCATATCAAGTTCAAGCTGGTGGTA
>CAJXEN010000027.1 GCA_913052465.1 uncultured Oceanospirillaceae bacterium | reverse complement strand
ACCAGGTAGCTCAATTGATTTTGTCGCAACACCCTCATGCCAAAATTAGCAACCCTCTTAGTGCATGTAAGGCTGCGTGCACGGCTTTAAACCTAAAAAAAATTGCCTTGCTCACCCCTTATACCCCCGCAGTAAACCAAGCTTTGAATGACACTTTATGTGCTAGTGGTATTAAAATTGCACGCACGGGCTATTTTAATATAGAGGATGACTTCGAAGTGGGTAGGGTAGACTCTACCAGTATTTTCAACGCCATTATTGCTCTAGGCCAGCATAAAGAGTGTGAAGGCGTCTTTGTCGCTTGTACCAGCTTAAGAGTGGCCAACATTATTGCTAAGGCGGAAAAACACCTCGGTAAACCTGTTATCTCTAGTAATCAGGCGCTTGCGTGGCATCTGCTAAGGTTGTCTGGGGTCGACCAACAATTAACTCAATTTGGTTGTCTATTTAACCAAGGATTACCACACTAATGGCTAAACCTTTACCCCAGCAACTAGACCACAAAAAACAACTACCTAAAAAGACTCAAGTGGTCATCATCGGTGGTGGCATTCACGGCTGCTCGGTGGCTTATCATTTGGCTAAGGCTGGCTGGAAAGATGTGGTGTTGCTGGAGCGAAAACAGCTTACTAGTGGCACTACCTGGCATGCTGCTGGTTTAGTGGGTCGATTGCATGGAGGGCATGCCACCACAGCCTTCTCTCAGTACGGTGTTGATCTATACGCAGAATTAGAGCGTGAGACAGGCCAAGCCACAGGTTTTGCGCAATGTGGCTCGATTGCTATTGCTAGCCACCCTGAGCGTATGCGTGAACTGCGCAGGCAGGCTGACTTTGCCTTGCTAAACAAGATAGAAGCCACTGAGTTGAGTGTTGAGGAAATATTACAACGTTGGCCCTTAATGAACCCAGAAGGCGTATTGGGCGGTATCCATGTGCCAAGTAATGGCTATATTAACCCCATCGATTTAACCATGGCGTTAGCTAAGGGTGCGCGCATGTATGGTGCCCAACTGTTTGAAAATACAAAAGTACTAGACGTGGTGATTACTAACGGTAAGGCCACGGGGGTAATAACGCAGCAAGGTTTCTTAGAAGCTGACTTTGTGGTTAATTGCGCGGGTATGTGGGCCCGTGAATTGGGTCGCCAAAGTGGCGTGCATGTTGCTACTCATGCCTGCGAACATTATTACTTAGTGACAGATGTGATTGAAGGCTTGGCTAAGGATCTGCCAGTGCTAAGGGCCTACGACGATTGCACTTATTTTAAACAAGATGCTGGTAAATTATTGTTTGGTTTCGCCCACAACAAAGTAAAACCTTGGGGCATGGAAGGCATTGATGAAGAATTCTGTTTCGACTCTTTACCTTTTGTAGATGATGACGTTATGGACGTGTTGGAAATGGCTATGCACCGTGTGCCTGCATTAGAGACAGCAGGTATTCGAACTTTT
Source organism: uncultured Oceanospirillaceae bacterium (assembly GCA_913052465.1). Taxonomy (GTDB): domain Bacteria; phylum Pseudomonadota; class Gammaproteobacteria; order Pseudomonadales; family Balneatricaceae; genus Njordibacter. The sequence goes on along the minus strand of CAJXEN010000027.1, from coordinate 19,082 downwards.
TTTAATGGCCCAGAAAGCTACTCCTACGATGGTAACTTTACCTTAGGTGAAGCGCCTGAAGTGGCCAATTACTTTGTGCTAGCTGGGGTTAATTCTACTGGCATTCAATCTGGAGCGGGAGCTGGCCGCGCCTTAGCGCAATGGATTATGCAAGGTTACGCACCGATGGATCTTAACGATATGGATCCCGCCCGTATTCAAACCTTTCAAGCTCAAGACTCTTATCTACAAGCACGGGCGCCAGAAACAGAAACCCGTACTTACGCCATGCACTGGCCAAATTACCAGCGTGACACGGCAAGACAGTTACGCAAAACACCTTTTTATCATACTTTAAAGCAACATGGCGCTTGGTTTGCCGAACAGCAAGGTTGGGAGCGACCCGCGTGGTTCGCGCCCAAGGGAGTGACGCCCACAACAGACTATAGTTTCGATAGAGCAAAGTGGTTTGATTATGCGCAGGCTGAGCAGCAAGCAGCCCGCCAAGATGTGGCCTTGTTAGACTATTCTATGTTGGGAAAACTTTGGGTTGAAGGGATCGATGCAGAACGATTTTTACAACGCATGTGTACCAATAACATGGCGATGAAGCTGGGGCAGGTGGTGTATACACTAATGCTCAACGAACGTGGTGGCATTGAAAGCGATATCACTGTGGCGCGGTTTGCAGATAATAAGTTCTTATTGATGAGCTCCATGGCGCGCACAAGGCGCGATCAATTGTGGTTACGAAAGAACATCTTGCCTCAAGAAGATGTGCGCCTGCAGGATGCTACTTCAGCTTATGGTGTACTTTCTATTGTGGGGCCCAAAAGTAGACAGTTGATGGCAACATTAACGCACACGGACATGTCTAATTCTGCGTTTCCATTTGGCACTTGGCAAAACCTTTATCTAGGGCATGCGCCATGCTGGGCACAAAGAGTCTCCTTCACAGGTGAACTGGGTTGGGAACTATACGTTACGCCAGATTTTGCCGACTATATACTGCAATTACTGTTAGATAATGGCCAAGGGTTGGGCTTAAAGCTGATGGGAGGCGAGGCGCTTAATGCCTTGCGTATCGAAAAAGGCTACCTGCATTGGGGCCATGATGTTTCTTACACGGATGCTCCCCATCAATTAGGTCTTGAATTTTTGTGCAAAACGGACAAAGCGCAAAAATTCTTAGGTCAAGCAGCTTTTGAAAGAAGGTGTGAAGAAGCTGAAGGCGCTTATTTATGCCACCTTACGTTATTAGATGATCAGCCTATGCTGCATCATAACGAAGCAGTATTAAGGGATGGTGAAATAGTCGGTTTTGTGACCTCTGGAGCTTATGCCCAGCATAGCCAAAGGTCAGTAGGTTTATGTTTATTGCAATTGCCTGTAGGTACTACCAATAAACGGTGCCTAGAAGACGGCAGCTATACGGTGCTTGTTGAAGGTAAAGAATATGCTATTAATATAAGCCTTAAATCATCTTTTGACCCACAGCATCAAAAGTTACGTAGTTAAAAACAACTATAGTACTGGCATTAATTGTTGATAATTGATTACTCACCAATCTAGAATCACCTTGCCACTGTTGCCGGACAACATGGCAGCAAACCCTTGTTGAAAGTCTTCAGCGGCAAAACGGTGGGTTAATACAGGTGCTATGTTAAGGCCTGACTGCAGCATAGACGTCATTTTGTACCAGGTGTCGTACATTTCTCGGCCATAGATACCTTTGATGGTAAGGCCTTTAAAAATAACCTGACTCCAATCGATGGCCATTTTATCACTTGGTAAACCTAACATAGCTATTTTACCACCGTGGTTCATGGTGGTAAGCATTTGTTCAAGGGCAGGTATGGCGCCAGACATTTCTAAACCTACGTCAAAACCTTCACTCATATGGAGTTCTTGCATAACGTCAGTTAACTGCGTGTTGCTAACGTTCACTGCGCGGGTTGCCCCCATGCGTTCTGCCAGTTCTAATCGATAGGGGTTAATGTCTGTTACCACCACGTTGCGGCTACCGGCATGGCGAGCAATTGCTGCTGCCATCACACCTATCGGTCCGGCACCAGTAATTAATACATCTTCACCTACTAAGTCAAAACTCAGTGCTGTGTGGGCAGCATTGCCTAAAGGATCAAAAATTGCCGCGTGGGCATTGTCGATTTGTGCCGCCACCGGAAATACATTGTCTGCGGGCAAACACAAATATTGTGCAAAGGCACCGTTGCGATTAACGCCAACGCCAACCGTATGAATACATAAGTGACGCCTTCCTGCTCGGCAGTTACGGCAATGGCCACAGGTAATATGCCCTTCCCCAGATACCCTTAAACCTATTTCAAAACTGCTTACATTATTACCCATGGCCACTATTTCACCAACAAATTCATGGCCAACAGTCATGCCTATAGGGATTGTTTTTTGTGCCCATTGGTCCCAGTTATAGATGTGCACATCAGTACCACAAATAGCTGTTTGGGTGACTTTTATAAGTACATCGTTGTGGCCAAATTTGGGTACATCAACTTCATTCATCCACAAGCCTTGTGTTGATTTTTGCTTAGTGAGTGCGTGCATGGTTTGGGGAATGTTCATGGTATCACTCCAAGTTTTTTCCCAACTTCAATAAAGGCCATTAGTGCTTCATCAATCTGTTGTGTGTTGAGTGCTGCTGACATTTGAGTACGAATACGGGCCTGTCCTTTGGGCACCACAGGAAATGAAAAACTCACCACAAAAATACCACGATCTTGCATCAGTTGTGCAAATTGGCTAGCCACCTGAGCGTCGCCCAATAAAATAGGCACAATGGCATGGTCTTTGCCCATTAGCTCAAAACCAGCCTTGGCCAGCCCATCACGCAAGTGTTGTGTATTTGTTTTTAGGTTTTGCCTTAATGCAGGGTCTTGTTCAACAATATCTAGTGCAGCCAAGGTAGCGGCACAGATAGGTGGCGCTAAAGAATTAGAAAATAAATACGGCCGAGAACGCTGACGCAGCCATTCAACCACCGTTTTATTGGCCGCCACATAACCGCCAGAAGCTCCTCCTAAGGCTTTACCAAAGGTGCCTGTCATAATGTGCACACGATCCATTACACCACAGTATTCGTGGCTACCGCGGCCCTGATCTCCCATAAAACCGACGGCATGGGAATCGTCCACCATCACTAGCGCATTATAGCGCTCAGCAAGGTCACAAATAGCGTTTAAATTGGCAATGCTACCATCCATAGAAAACACACCATCGGTGACGATCAGTTGTGTTCGGCTAGATTGGCTTTGTTGTAAACACTGCTCTAGTTCTTGCATATTGTTGTTAGCATAACGCAGCCGCTTAGCCTTGCATAAGCGTACACCATCTATGATGCTGGCATGATTAAGACTGTCGCTAATAATGGCGTCTTGGGCATCTAGTAAGGTTTCAAACAAGCCGGTATTGGCGTCAAAGCAGGATGAGTAGAGGATGCTATCTTCAAAACCTAAAAATGCGGCTACCCGCTCCTCCAGTTGTTTGTGTAACTCTTGCGTACCACAAATAAACCGCACAGAGGCCATACCAAACCCATGTTGATGCAAAGCCTCTTGCGCAGCGTTGATTAATTTAGGGTGGTTGGCTAGGCCTAAATAGTTGTTAGCACATAGGTTAATGAGCTGTTTGCCACCACTAGTAATTGCAGCTTGTTGTTGTGAGCTGATGGGGGCCTCATGCTTATACAAACCTTGAACATGTAAATGGGCAATGTCATCGCTTAAGCGTGAGCTAAGTTGGGCTAGAGGTGAATTAGTTAATAGGGTCATCATGTTTCCTAGTAGGTGTGGGCTTTGTCGCTAGCAATTTGGCGATAAGCAATAATGCAGTGGAAAACAGCTTCAACCTCGCCACAGTTAAAGTAGCTATGGGGGCGGTCGGCACAAAAGCGTAAACAGTCCATAGCTGCCAGTCGAAAGTGCTCGTCTTGTACTTCAACCACTAGTTGACCCTGCATTAGGCTTACGATTTCTATCACCCCTTCTGCATGAGCCTGCGAAATGTAGTGATTACCAGGCTGGATACGGGCAATTTGTACGTCAAAGCTGCATTGTTCCGGCATTTCAGTCATAGCATGGGCCACAAACTGGCCATCGGGACTGGTGACATCGGCTTGCTGGCTAAAACGTGTGAGCTGAGGCTGCATCTCTTGGTTCAGCAAGCTGGAAAAGGGCACCCCCAAGCCATTAGCAATTTTCCACAACACAGAAAGAGTAGGGTTGCCCTCACCGCGTTCAATTTTGCCAAGGGTCAGCTTGGTGACGCCTGCGCTTTGTGCAAGGACCTCTAAAGACAGTTTATTAATTTGGCGTAGTTGCCTTAGCCGTTGACCAAAGCGCTGACCAGCAATTTTAAAACTTGGGTCTTTGGTGTTGTTGGTCATGTTGGGCCTGAAGGTCAGTAAGGATTATTTCATGTAATAAATAGTATATTAAAACATACAAAAAGTACATTATTAAATAATTTGTCTTATTTTCCTCAATGCACGCAGTATAAGCAGTATGTGGCTCAATCGCATATGGAGACCACTATTTTTCCAATAGTGAGTTAGTTATATGGTTGGTTTCAATATCAATCAACTAAATTCATCATTAATCCTTTATTGCTAATAATTCTTAGCAGTTAATGTGTATAGTCGTTAAAATTATTGTACTTATTACAGGAAATGACAGTGGGATCGAGATGGCTGCGGCAAAAGGGCATGGACATAGGCTTGCGGGTACAGGGTTTTTTGTTAACATTAAACTCCACAGAGAAAACTATGCAAACTAAATTACTAACAGTAGCAACATTGGCGGCAATGCTAGGTGGTTGCGGTGGTGGCTCCGGGTCAGATTCGCAAGCAGCTCCAACTGTTGCAGCCTCTTCTGTATTATCGTTTGTAGCAGATAAAACCTTTAGATTCACTTGGGCAGACGTGGGTGATGCAACTTATTACCAGCTTATGGAAAACTCAGATGGCGACTCTGGGTTTACACAGGTGGGTAGCAATATCGTTCAAGGTGCTGGGGTTGCTAATCATATTGTGCCTCTTTTTTCTCGCGTTAATGCACAATATATTCTCAAGTCGTGCAATACTTTTGGCTGCACAAGTTCTACTACGGTATCTGTATCTGGGGCTATGGTGGATAGTATTGTCTACCTCAAAGCAAGCAACACGGGCAATGATGATTTGTTTGGCAATGTGTTAGATGTCAGTGCTGACGGCAACACTCTAGCAGTAGGAGCCCCTAGGGAGGATAGCAGCGCAACGGGTATCGACGGCAGCCAAACTGACACTGGTGCATCTAATGCAGGTGCAGTGTTCGTTTTTACTAAGTCAAACAACCTGTGGCAGCAAGAGGCCTATATCAAAGCCAGTAATACAGACACTAATGATCATTTTGGTTCGAGTTTAAGCCTTTCAGGAGATGGGCTCACTCTAGTTGTCGGTGCAGAACAAGAAAGTAGTAACGCCAATGCTATTAATGGCGATCATAACAACAACTTGTCGGCAAGTTCTGGTGCGGTATATGTGTTTCATAAAGCTGCGTCGTCATGGTCTCAGCAAGCCTACTTAAAATCAAATAATAGTGACCTTGGTGATAAATTTGGAGCATTAGGCGCTCTGGATGTGAGTGATGATGGTAATGTTATTGCAGCAGGGGCCCCCGAAGAGGACAGTGGAGAAAAAGGCACTACAGGTAGTGGCTCAGACTCCTCTGCACTGGGAGCAGGCGCAGCGTATATATTTACCCGTAGCGGCGATAGCTGGGCTCAAACTGCCTACATTAAAGCAAGTAATACTGGGCAAGATGATAACTTTGGTAAGCTTAGTCTTAGTGGGGATGGGAAAACCTTAGTTGTAAGTGCATTTAAAGAGGATAATTCAGCTACTGGGGTTAACAGCCTAGGCGCTGACAACGATAATAAAACAGACTCTGGCGCCGTCTATGTTTTTGAGTCTAGTGGCGGCAATTGGACGCAAGAAGCCTACATTAAAGCCAGTAATGCTGACTTTGATGATGAATTTGGTGGGGGTGAAAGCCTAGTTATTAGTAAAGACGGCTTAACTATTGCTGTATATGCCGGTGGTGAGGATAGTGCCGCAACAGAAATCAACGGTGATGAGTCTAATAGTGATCCATCCGGCGACTCTGGCGCAGTCTATGTTTTTAGGAAGACCGCTGGGGTAGATGGAGTATGGAGCCAAGAAGCTTACATTAAATCAGAACACGGTGTAACTAATGGCTTTGGTGGTTCCCGTGGCATCGCCTTTAATAAGACGGGTACGTCACTTGCAATAGGCTCAAAATTCAACACAAGTGACAGTATAGGTGTCTCTGCAGTCTCTAATAATGTGGGGTCTCTAACTCAAGCAGGAGCTGTATATTACTACACCAGAACGGGGTCATCTTGGGCTTACACTTCCTTTCTTAAGGCACCTAACACCAATAGTAGTGATCACTTCGGTATCTCAGTCGCTATGGATGATGCCGGGGATAACTTAGTTATAGGTGCAGCTTTAGAAAGCAGTAATGCAACAGGTGTGGGTGGTGATGGGTTAAATAATAGCATTAGTAGGTCTGGGGCAGTATACGTCTATTAATAAAGATCAAGGTGTGAGTTGAAATTGTAATTTGCTTAGTTTTGAACTTCACAGCAGAGCGTGCCAAGGGTCAGGTTTTCTTTTTACCGATTATTAGCAAGCATGTTAGCAGTGATGCTTGGGTTAGCTTGCTATCGTGCTTTTTAGGGTGCCGATACAGGTGCCTATCTGCTCTACTAAGATCGCTTTTGAGATGTTGTTTTTAATCATTTAATTAGCGCATAAGTGAAGTGGCGTAATGAGTAGGAGTGCGCTTTTGACGTGAGTATAAAAAATAAAATATATTTGTTGAGCCTGAGCGTGATGAACAGGCCTTTTAATACCTTTTTGCTAACACCCTAACGTCAGCCGCTGGAATCATCATATGGCAAACATTGGCGAGCCATCACCTGCGCCTTATTTATTTGCGTAGCCGTCATTTTTTTAGTAATACGAGCCCTATCCAAACCAGCCTTGGCATTACCCTTATGTTCGGCTATGAAATACCACATGTAGGCATTCACTAAGTCCGTGAAAACCCCTATGCCTTTTTCATACATTGCTCCAAGTTTTGCTAAAGCTATAGCATTCTCTTCTTCAGCAGAGTAGGTGGCTATTTTATCGTGTTCTGAAAAACTGTGGGTGTTAGTTTCAGCGTTGCCTGCGCATTGACTTTTTTTCTCTGTCATGTGGGCCACGTGATATTCTGTGCTCTGTTAAAACCTTCGCCTGTTAGGTCTTTATGTGCAACACAGGTGCTGAAGCCCCCACTTACTAATATATAAAAGTAGAGTAGACCCATGGGTACTTTAATCAGTAATGAGTAAAAGGCTCTTTGGAAGGACTGATCAATACCTTTACCCTCAAAATAACGTTGGGCTACAGGATTAATAGCTTTTAAATATCCAAACTTAGTATTATGTAATGCACGAATAAACATCTGACCTTGGTAGTGTCTCATTTTAGTCTTACTAAAATAAAAAAATTAGCTTATAGTTCAAGTGGTTGTTTCACAAGATGCTAAAAGCACTATGCCTTTGAAATCTAGTAAGTTAGGGCTCTAGTTCACTAGTTCTATTGCTATAAATAGTGCCTAGAACAACTGTTATGGTATTCATTATTAGGGGATGATCATCGGAGATTAAAAAACCATTGTGTAGCCGGTCATTAATTTTATTAATGATCGGATAATGTTTATCGGCAGACGATTAATATATGTCAATTCTTAAAGTGATCTATCTTGCAAGTAAAATCAAAATTCGTACTATGGCGTGGATGCTTGAAAATAATTGGCTGTGGCATATAGTCCATACCGATTACATGTCTAATATACTGCCCAAACATTCAGTGGGGCTAACGTGTGCAATACCCAAACTTGATTCAGGCTTCCGTCCACATCCGCAGGGGCCTCCTACCAACTTCGTCATAAATATTGCAAACGAAAATAAAAAGACACAGATTACAGGTGAGTATAATGACTCAAAATATCAATTCAATAACAAACTTATCAGTCAAGTTTGGTAAAAAAGTGCGCAAGGCTAGACATGACTTGGGTATGTCTCAAGAAGAGCTTGCGGCTAAAGCAGATATTAATATTTCCCATATAGGGCAGATTGAACGAGGTTTGAAAAGTCCAAAGCTGGTGACAGTTCAGCTCATTGCAGTGGCATTAGGCACTACTGCAAGTACATTGTTAAAGGAACATCCCACCGATGAAAAAGGCTCAGCAGTAGTGGAGCCGACTCACACGAGCAACATCCAATGAACCAAAAAAGTTAAATAATGGACCTTTTACTTACCGTAAATAATGTTTAATCCAGCGTAAAATTGAGTTAAGCTGTTAACTCATCTTCAGAAGTCAAATGTGAATCACATCCAAATATGCAAACGGGGTTTAAAGACCTTTAACTACGGTATGTCTGTTTTTCTAGGATAGAATTATCGTAGTTCAAAGTTTTAACTTCAAACCAACGGTTAGCCAAGTCCTAACTTTTCTTTGTGCTGATTATCAAGGACCATCGCAACGCCATATTTTGAATGAATTGGCTACAGTGCTTGTCGATCTACTGCGTTAGTTTAGATCGGCGTTGCCAATATCGCTGCTGAGACATTATTTTCAGTTACAAGCGAGGCTTGAGTTCAAACCCACGTATAAGAACTTCAATGGCATAGCGGGTTACTGGAGGGTATCTTTCGTTGCGATAGCCATTAGGCTTATTCAGAGTTGCTATTTGTATGTCAAAGTTGGCATAGGCCTGCGTCAAAGCCCAAATCATAAAAAAACATACGCTGGTTCTATTGGGGCCATAAGTCCTTCATTTTGCCACTTCAAAAAAACTTGACCTTTTACCTTAATCCAAGCGTTCAACTCGGTTCGAAGGAAGTCCCCAGACGCTGGTGTCCCACCCATAGTCTCCATAGCAATTAGACGCGACGCTTCAGGGTACTGTTGAGACATCTGAATTTTTTTTGAGATGTATGTGGTGATCACATCTATTGGCTGATCATCACTATGTAAATTACTAAGAGTGCTCAACCAATGCCTCAGCACACGCAGTATGACAACTTGATATAGTTCCTCTTTCGTTTTGAAGTAATAAAGCATGTTAGATTTTGACATGCCTGCTTCTTTTGCAATCTCTTCAACGCGAGCGCCTGACAAGCCTTTACGTGAAAAAACCTTAACTGCGGCTTCTAGCACTTTTTGCTGGTTTTTTTCACCAATAGATCCTGCTTTATAGCGACTTGATGGTTCAAAAGGCAGTGCCTTAGTGGGAATAATATTCATATCAACCAATGGCAGCCTCGTCACTAATATGATGTACTAGATTAAGGGATATTCTTATCGTTAAAGTGCCGAGCTTGCCGCATTCATCAACTGCTATTGTTAAATGTAACTTATTACCGGTGGAAATCATTTTAACCTTAAATTTTTAACTGACTTGAGTGACAATTCTAATGTGGAGGAAATGGGCTCTAGTCAGAATTGATTATAGTTTTTAACGTGTTTTTAGGTTTAAAGTGAACAGTGTTGGCCGCAGGTATTTGCATACTAGTGCAGCTTTTGTGAGAAGCTGCCAATGCCTGTCAAAGAAACAAAATCACCATGTAATAGGTTACCGTTAATGGCCCTTGTGAATGCTTTTAGTATCCTCGTTGCAGCAGCGCTTTGAATATCAACCTGCACGGGCCAGCTTCAATCTATTCACTTTAAACCCCTGCACTGTTTTTTAAAAAAAGCAGATAACTTACTTCAGTAAATACTAGTTGTTTGTGCTGTTTTGAGCTGACCCTCAAGGTTTATTCTATCTCTAGACCATCACCTTAATTTCACTGTAAATTAGCACACGTCTACTCTAGAAATACCGCAACAGCTTTTAAGGGATCCCTAAAACATGTGAGAGGGCACGTTTTAGGGATCCCTTAAAAACTTTTTTAGTCATTCCTGTTGTGATGGCAAATATATATCAGCCAAGTAATAAAGCAATAAAGGTAACGTGCTGCTCATCAATTCTGAGCTTTCGTAGCGGTTAACCATTAACTTCACTTACAAATAATAATATACAAACAATAATGATAATGCAAATAATTCTCAATAAGATTAATATGTTTGTATAAAGCCTGATTAAGTCAGAATTTGCTGGTTTAACTCGCCCATGATTGCTGTAAAAAGCACTCTTTGAGCTACATTTTTAGGATATTAGGATGCCAAACAACATATTAGGTGTTATTCATGCCGGCCTCGTGGTGAAAAGGCGTAGCGACCACTATTAGTGTTCAGGACTTAAGCACCGCTGATATGAGTGTGGTCGAGGCCAACCATTGTTGAAATTTAGACACAAAGAAGCTTTGCCCGTGGGGCTTGACGGTTTTGCTATGATCACGCGAAGACTGAAATTGTAGGAGCTCATGAATGATGCCGAAACTACTACCTATTCAGAAAAAATTCGTAAAGCCCAGCATATACCAGCCATAAAAAAAGACCAATTACCGCTAAGTAACTGATCTTGTTTTATAAATGTGCTTGGTACCAGTGCCCGGACTCGAACCGGGACGCCGCGAAGCAACGGATTTTGAATCCGTCGTGTATACCAATTTCACCACACTGGCACATTGTGGGGCGAATTATACAGAGTATACTAAACTCGTCAATCACTTTACTTTGTAAAAAGTTAATAAATCCGCATCTAAACCTTAAAAGTGCTCAGTAAATGGGCTAACAATGTGCTGAACTATCACTCAAGATTGGGTATCATAGCCCTCGTCGGCCTATGGCCCTTGATTTTTTACACTTCGGCCCCATTTTTCAAATATGCAAGTTTCTGATTTTAGTTTCCATCTTCCTAACGAGCTTATCGCTCGCTACCCAACACCCGAACGTACGGCGAGTAGATTGATGCAGTTGCATGGTCAATCTGGCGCAGTAACCCATGGGGGGTTTCCTGATCTTCTTGAGTTTCTTCAGGCAGGTGATTTGTTGGTATTAAATAATACTAAGGTAATCCCGGCGCGCTTGTTTGGTGTGAAAGAGTCTGGTGGCAAGATTGAAGTATTGGTCGAGCGACTTTTAGGTGAGCGTAATTTTTTAGCTCATGTGCGTTCAAGTAAATCCCCTAAACCTGGCATGCGGTTGTTGCTTGAGGGTGAAGTGTGGGCCACCATGGTTGTGCGTCATGATACTTTATTTGAACTTATTTTAGATGAGGGTGAGGCGGCATTAGATGTGTTGCAGCGCTTAGGCCATATGCCACTGCCACCCTACATAGACCGTCCAGATGACACCGCAGACCGGGATCGTTACCAAACAGTGTTTGGTAAGCACCATGGCGCAGTGGCTGCACCCACTGCAGGGTTGCATTTTGACCAGCCGTTGTTAGACGCTATAGTGGCCAAAGGTGTAAAGTTTGCTTACATCACCTTACACGTAGGTGCGGGCACGTTTCAGCCGGTGAAGGTAGATCGTATTGAAGACCATCATATGCATGGTGAACTTGTGGAAGTGAGTAGTTCGGTGTGTGACGCGGTTCAAAACACCCGAGCTAATGGTGGCCGAGTTGTTGCTGTGGGTACAACTTGTGTTAGGTCTCTAGAAAGTGCCAGTGCTAATGGCGAAATAGCACCGTTTAACGGTGAGACACATATCTTTATCTACCCTGGTTATCATTTTAAAAGTGTTGATGCCTTGGTAACTAATTTCCATTTGTCTGAATCAACCTTGTTGATGCTGGTGAGTGCATTTGCAGGCCGAGATTTTGTTATGAGTGCTTATGCCCAAGCCATTGAGCAAGGGTATCGTTTTTTTAGTTATGGTGATGCGATGTTAGTGACACCAAAATCTTCTGCATTGGAGCGCACATGAGTCGCAGTTGTTTTATGAAATTTGAGCGCTTGGCGCAAAGTGGTGAAGCCCGGCGTGGTCGATTAACCTTCCCCCGTGGATCAGTAGAAACACCGTGTTTTATGCCGGTGGGCACTTATGGCACCGTAAAGGGTATGTTGCCCAGAGATATTGTGGCCACGGGTGCAGAAATTATATTAGGCAATACCTTTCACCTAATGTTACGCCCTGGCACCGAAGTAGTGAAGTTGCATGGTGATTTGCATAATTTTACCCAGTGGCAAAAACCAATTCTTACAGATTCTGGTGGCTTTCAAGTGTTTAGCTTGGGTGCCAAAATCAATGAAGAAGGTGTTAAATTCCAATCACCTGTGAACGGTGACACGGTATTTATGACGCCAGAATCGTCGATGAAGGTGCAGCAAGAATTAGGCTCCGACGTGGTAATGATTTTTGATGAATGTACCCCTTACCCAGCAACAGAAGAAGAGGCTGCAACTTCTATGCGCCGCTCTATGCGTTGGGCAAAGCGCAGTAAGGACGCACACGGCGATAGCCCTTCTGCTTTGTTTGGTATAGTGCAAGGTGGCATGTATGAGCACTTGCGTGATGAGTCTCTAAAAGGCTTGGCTGAAATGAATTTTGATGGCTTTGCTATTGGTGGTTTATCGGTAGGTGAGCCTAAAGACGACATGCTGCGTGTGCTTGCCCATACGGCTCCTAAATTGCCTGCAGATAAGCCGCGCTACCTTATGGGTGTAGGTAAGCCAGAAGATTTAGTTAAAGGTGTGCGCCGTGGTGTTGATATGTTTGACTGCGTAATGCCCACCCGGAATGCTCGTAATGGACATTTGTTCATCACCAATGGGGTGGTAAAAATTCGTAATGCTGTCCATAAAACAGACCCGGGCCCGCTCGATAAAGAGTGTGATTGTTATACTTGCAGTAATTTTTCTCGCGCTTATTTGTATCATTTAGATAAGTGTCGTGAAATGTTAGGGGCGCAGCTTAATACCATTCATAACCTGCATTATTATCAGCGGCTCATGGCAGGATTGCGTGCGGCACTGGAAGCAGGTACATTGGACGACTTTGTCGATGATTTCTATAGTAGACGTGGCTTACCCACACCTGCTTTGAATAATAAATAATTTATTTTTTAGTTAATAATGTTGGAGATAATATGAGTTTCTTTATTGAATCAGCCATGGCCGAAGGTGCAGTAGCCCCAGGCGGAGACACCGGTTCTCTTGTGATTATGATGGTGATTTTCGCTGCCGTATTTTATTTTATGATTTGGCGTCCACAATCTAAGCGAACTAAAGACCACAAAAACCTAATGGGTGGTTTGGCTAAGGGCGATGAGGTGGTCACTAACGGCGGCATAATTGGTAAAGTTGCTAAAGTAAATGATGACTTTGTTACCATTACTTTGGCTGAAGGTGTTGATGCCAACTTCCAAAAAGCTGCTGTGGCTTCTGTGTTGCCAAAAGGCACCATTAAGTCTATCTAATTTTGAACACATTAAAGCCTCGGTTATGTCTGCCTCTGTTGGGCAGGCAATGAGGCTTTTTTTATGACTCGTTTTTCAAGGAAAGCCTGTGTTAAATCGTTATCCCTTATGGAAAAGCCTACTTATTATTGTTAGCTTGGCCCTTGGTGGCCTTTACGCCCTACCAAATTTATACCCCGATGACCTCGCCATACAAATTTCTGGAGCAAGAAGTGCTACAGTAATTGATGAGCAAGTGCTGGATCAGGTCGTGTATGCCTTAGAGCAGGCCGACTTAAGTACCACGGGCGTTGAGCTAACAGCTAAAAACGTACTAGTGCGTGTGGCAGACTCTGAGTCTCAATTACATACTAAAGCGGTTTTGAGTGACGCTCTAGGGGATAAGTATGTCACTGCCCTTAATCTTGCTCCAACCACACCTGATTGGTTAACCAACTTAGGTGCAGGCCCGATGAAACTGGGCTTAGATTTACGTGGTGGTGTGCACTTTTTACTTGAAGTAGACATGGTGCAGGCTGTTGCACAGCGTTTAGATGTATACGTTAGTGAAATTAAAACCACACTGCGTACTGAAAAACTGCGTTATCGTGCTGTTTCTCGCGAGCCAGATGGTAGCTTGCGTGTTAAATTTATGGATGCTCAAGTCCGTGATCAAGCACGATCAGAACTTAAGTCTAACTATAGTGAGTTTTTGATGAGCGCTGAAGATACCGACAGCGCAAATTATCTGCTTATTAGCCTTAATGAATCAACTGTGCGTGAAATTGAAGACTATGCTGTTAACCAAAACCTAACCACCTTGCGCAACCGTGTTAACGAACTGGGCGTATCAGAACCTTTGGTACAGCGCCAGGGTCGCAACCGTATTGTTGTACAGTTACCGGGCGTGCAAGATACAGCTGCTGCAAAGCGTGTACTAGGCGCTACGGCTAACTTGGAATTTCGTCTAGAAGCTAAACCTGGTGAAGCTCGAGTTTCTACAGAAGAGTTTTCCTTTAGGTCTAACCCAGATCGTAAAGCTATCCTAGAAAAAGATCTCATTATAAGTGGTACTAGCGTTTCTAATGCGCAATCTAACTTTGATGAAAATGGCATGTCTCAAGTGAACATAGACCTTGATAGTCAGGGTGGTAAACTGATGAACCGGGTGACGCGTAATGCTGTTAAGCGTCGAATGGCAGTAGTTTTTGTTGAGCATAAATCACGAGTAACGGTAGTGGAAGTGGATGGTCAACTGGTTGATCAGCGACAATCCTATGTAGAGAAAAGTGTCATTTCTTTAGCCACTATTCAAACCGCTTTAGGTAACAGTTTTCGTATTACTGGGCTTGATGGTACTGGTGAGGCTTCTGAACTGGCTTTATTATTACGAGCGGGTTCTTTGGCAGCTCCTATGTATTTTGTTGAAGAACGCACTGTTGGACCCAGCTTAGGTCAGGAAAACATTGATCTTGGTTTAACCTCTGTGCAGATCGGATTGGCTTTTGTGGTGGTATTCATGCTGGCTTTTTATGGCATATTTGGTGTCATTGCCAACGTAGCCTTGGGTTTCAACTTATTGCTAGTAGCGGCAGTGATGTCTTTACTTGGTTTTACCTTGTCCTTACCTGGTATTGCAGGTGTAGTGCTTACAGTAGGTATGGCGGTAGATGCCAATGTGTTGATCTTCTCACGCATTAAAGAAGAGCTAAAAGCTGGTATGGCGCCGCAATCGGCTATTCATGCAGGTTATGAGAGGGCTTTCAGTACTATTTTTGATGCTAACATTACCACCTTGTTAGTGGCCGTTATCTTGTACGCCGTGGGCACTGGGCCAGTTAAAGGTTTTGCAGTGACCTTGTCAATTGGCATCGTTACCTCCATGTTTACTGCCGTGATGGTGAGTCGTGCCATGGTAAATGGCGTATATGGTGGTAAAAAAATTACTGATATTAAAATATGGCCTTTGTTTATGGGAGCAACTAAATGAGCGACATGAAGATTATTAACTTTATGGCCTTGCGTAAAATTGCTGGGGCTATGTCCATTGCCTTAGTGTTAGGTGCATTGATTTCCTTGGCAGTTAACCAGTTGCAGCTGGGGTTAGACTTTACTGGTGGTACCTTAATCGAAGTGGGTTATGAGCAAGCGCCCAGTTTAGTTGATGTGCGTAATCAATTGCAGGATGCAGGTTTCGTTGACGCCGTGGTGCAAAACTTTGGCTCCGATAAAGATGTCTTGGTGCGCTTGGGCCAAACCTTTAATGATAAGGTAGGTGAGCAAGTGCTTACTGCCTTGCAGTCGGCATCGACCTCGTCGATTGAGCTTCGTCGTTCTGAATATGTGGGTGCTCAGGTAGGTGAAGAGCTTACCGAACAGGGTGGTCTAGGCATGCTGCTGGCTTTGGCTATAGTAATGATTTACGTAGCCTTGCGGTTTCAGGTTAAGTTTTCGGTAGGAGCTGTGGTTGCTCTGATCCACGATGTGCTAATTGTGTTAGGTATTTTTTCGATATTTAAACTGGACTTTGATCTTACCGTATTGGCAGCGATTTTGGCGGTGATTGGTTATTCGTTAAACGATACCATTGTTGTATCTGACCGGATTAGAGAGAACTTTCGCAAAATGCGCAAGGGCACAACCATCGAGATTATTAATGAGTCCCTGTCGCAAACATTGGGCCGCACTTTAGTGACATCCATTACCACCCTTTTGGTGTTAACGTCGTTATTAGTGTTTGGTGGAGAGTTGATTCACGGTTTTGCTTTAGCATTAACCATTGGGGTTTTGGTGGGCACCTATTCATCTATTTACGTAGCCGCCAACGTGTTGTTGTTATTAGGTATTTGCAAAGAGGATCTGATCATTCCACCTAAAGAAGAAGTCATTGAAGGCGAAGGCTTTGAAGAAGGTGAGGGTTTCGAACAGGATCTAGAGCCCGAGTTAAAAAGGCCTTAGTCCCTAGTGAAGTATATTGCTGCACCCGCAGAGCCAAAGAGTTCTGTGCGAGTGCAGTAATTCACAGGCTTAGAATTAAGCGCTATGCACCGCTTTGAGGATAAGCTTAAGTAGTTTAGGGGTAGCACAGACCAGCTCTCCCTTGTTTAAGGCAGCGCCGCCATTAAAATCGGCAGCTAACGCTCCAGCTTCCAATATCAACAACAAACCAGCGTCTGCTGTTTCATCTAAGCTCGTGTGCCATAGGGCGTCTAAGCGACCAGCAGCAGTGTAAGCTAATGCCATATTGATGCTGAGTTGATTGTAGCTAGTAGCGCCTTGGCTGAACAGGTTTCGAGTTATGGCTTGGCCACGGTCAAAGTCTGTTAGGTCTTCACGATTCTGGTTACCACCACCAAATATTTGAGCACCAGCAAGTTTGGCGTGCTTGCTAGCACGAATACGGCGCCCATTAAGTTGAGCCCCGCGGCCTTTGCTGGCGCAGTATTCTTCGCCGCTTGATGGGCAGATGATAATAGAGTGCGCTAGTTTGCCATCTTCGTAGCACACCATAGTCAAGGTGAACATAGGCAGGCTATGGGCATATTGATCGACACCATCGATAGCGCTAATGCGCCACACCTTGTTTGGCGCTTCTTTAGGTGGATTCATTTCGCCAGCTACGGCGCCAATAATGCCTTGTTCCGGGTGAGCCTTATGGATCTCATAGGCAATAGTGCGTTCTGCACCTTCACATTGCTTACGTATATGAGCGTCGAGCTCCTGGCCTTCTTCGTGAATAAGATCCAGACGTTCCATTGATCTGACAAGTTGTTCGCTAGCGATACGCGCAGCACGCAGGCCAATATTAATTAGCGGAAGCATGGGTCTATTACCTTAAAGTTTATAAAGAACGGGACGCAAATGCGTCGATGGCGAGCAGTATAGCAAAAAAGTGTTAAAAAAACCCAGTTACGGCTGGAGATTTGCGCTCTAACCACGACAAAATGACGGAATATCGCTATTATCGCAGCTTCTAAATTCATTCACTTTTTAGGTTACTAGCTTCCATGCAAAATTTAATGGCCAATGCGCGCATAGTGCTGGTAAATACGTCACATCCTGGCAATATTGGTGGTGCAGCCCGAGCCATGAAAAATATGGGTGTTCATAATCTAGTACTGGTAGACCCTCAAGAATTTCCAAGCGGTAAGGCTGATGCGCGCTCAGCTGGTGCTAAAGATATTTTAGAAAATGCAAGGGTGGTTGGTAGCTTAGAAGAAGCTATCGAAGGTTGCTCATTAGTTGTCGGTACCAGTGCGCGTAGCCGCAACATTCCATGGCCCTTGTTAGATCCTCGAGAAACTGCAGCGCAAGCCCTGGCTGAATTATCAAAGCATCAAGTTGCCTTTGTGTTTGGTCGCGAAGATCGTGGCCTTACTAATGATGAACTACATCTGTGCAATTTCCATGTGCACATTCCTTCAAATGAAGACTTTAGTTCGCTCAATTTGGCGGCCGCAGTGCAGGTGATTACCTATGAATTACGTATGGCACTTCTGGCTTCAGAAAAAGGTCATGAACCGGTCCCGGTTTGGGGCACTGAGTGGGATGCGGAGCTAGCTACTAATGATCAAATGGAAAAGCTGTTTGATCATATGCAAGAAACCCTAGTAGAAATAGAGTTCTTGGATCTAGAAAATCCCCGTCAGCTAATGGCACGGTTGAGGCGTTTGTATGTGCGAGTCCGAATGGATCGCGTTGAGCATAATATTATGCGTGGCATATTAACTGCCACTCAGCGCACGTTGAAAAAGCTGCGCTAGCCACCATATAAATCTTTATATGCCAAGTAAGGTGGCCATTTAGCATACTAGACTCATTATTGGCATCGTTTCATAAATTAAAGGTTAAGGTCATGTTTAGACACCTGAAAGAAGATATAGCCTCGGTTTTTCACCGTGATCCAGCGGCCAGAAACTTTGTAGAGGTGCTTACTTGTTATCCTGGTTTACATGCCTTGTTATTGCATCGCATTGCTCATAGTTTTTGGAACATAGGGCTTAAATGGCTGGCGCGCTACATGTCCACGATTACCAGATGGCTTACCGGTATTGAAATCCACCCTGGAGCGCAGATCGGTAACCGTTTTTTTATTGATCATGGCATGGGCGTGGTGATTGGCGAAACGGCTATTATTGGTGATGATGTGACCCTATACCATGGCGTAACCTTAGGTGGCACAACATGGGATAAAGGTAAGCGACATCCTACGCTGCATGATGGTGTAGTGGTTGGTGCAGGGGCAAAAATATTGGGCCCGTTTGAAGTGGGTAAAAATGCTCGTGTCGGTTCCAATGCTGTGGTGACTAAAGCTGTTCCGGCAAACGCAACAGTTGTGGGTATTCCCGGCCGTATTATTGAGCGTCCTAGCGAAGCAGAGCAAAAGGTACGGCAAGATCGGGCGGATAAGTTTGATGCCTATGGCATGAGCTCAGACTTACCTGACCCAGTGGCTAAATCATTGTCAGCCATACTGGACCATATGCACGCAGTGGACAGGAAAATGCATTGTATGTCAGCTAAAATTAAAGAGCTGGACGCCAGCTACATAGACGAAAATTTACCAAAATTAAATGTGGTGGACTTTGAGGCAACACTAAATCCTGGTGATGATCAGCAGTCATAAGTTTGGTGTTAATGTTGGTATTCTAATACTTGACTAATTTAGT
>CAJXEN010000026.1 GCA_913052465.1 uncultured Oceanospirillaceae bacterium | reverse complement strand
TAGCAGATAAGAAAGTAGCAGATAAGAAAATAGTGGATAAAAAAGCTGCAGATAAGAAAGCTGCAGATAAGAAAGTAGCAGATAAAAAAGCAGCAGAGCGGTTGGTAGCAGTTCAGCAAGCGTTAGATAGCTTACTAGATTCTGAAGAAGAGCAAAATCAAGTGTTGGAACAACAAGCCACTGATGGTCAAGCAGTAGCCTCTGCTGTACATTACATAAGAGATGAAATCACTGACAAGTGGGTTAGACCTGCCAACGCTCTTACTGGGATGGTGGTAGAACTTGTCATTCACCTCGTTCCTACGGGTGAAGTTGTTGAAATTGAAATAAGTTATCGCGATAACACTGCTACAGATGCGTTCGTAGGGTCCGTAGTAAAGGCTGTGAAGAAAGTAGGGCGTTTTGATAAATTAAGTCAATTAAATTCAGTGTTATTTGATGCAAACTTCCGTAGATTTACCCTTAAGTTTAAACCAGAGGATTTGAGATTGTGAGGAGAGTAAAAAAAATGGTTCAACTAACTCTACGACTACCTAAGTTAAAGTTTTTCTCGGCACCCTTAATCACTATATTTACATTACTGTTATCGGCTTCTGTATGGTCGTCAAACTTGGTGATCGAAATTACCCAAGGTGTGGATAACCCTGTACCTATCGCTGTGGTTCCATTTGCATGGTCTGGAGATGTTGCTTTGAGTGAGGATGTAGCGCAAGTAGTAGATGCAGACTTAGAGCGCAGTGGTCAATTTAAATCATTAAAGCGCTCGTTGATGCTCAGCTTTCCTTATAAAAAAGAAGATGTTTATTATCGAGACTGGCTTTATTTGGCAACCGAATACCTAGTTATAGGTAAGGTAGTAGTAACCGATACTGGTGGTTATCAAGTTGATTACCAACTCTTTGACGTACAACGCCAAGAAGCGATTGCTAGTAGCAGTTTTTCTGGTGGTAAAGATGATCTACGTGCGTTGGGGCACTCTGTGAGTGACGCGGTATACGAGGCTTTAACAGGGCTCAGAGGAGCCTTTAGAACTCGTATTGCCTATGTGGCAGCTGATAAAAAAGTTAACCCAAGTTACTATAAGTTGTTAGTTGCCGATGCTGATGGGTATAACGCTAAAGAGATACTCAAATCGAATCAGCCAATTATGTCACCCTCTTGGTCTCGTGATGCCAGTAAATTAGCTTATGTTTCTTTTGAGACAAATCGTCCAGCCATCTATGTTCAAGACATTATTACAGGGCAACGTGAGCGTATTAAATCTTTTAAAGGTATCAATGGTGCACCTGCTTGGTCTCCCGATGGTAGTAAGCTAGCGTTAGTGTTGTCTAAAGATGGAAATGCAGAAATATATGTCCTAGATCTAATCAGTAAGCGTCTGACCCGAGTGACAAAGCATTATGGTATCGATACTGAGCCAGCTTGGAGTGTGGATGGTAAACACATACTATTCACCTCCGACAGAGGAGGTAAACCACAAATTTATCAAGTGACATTAGACTCAGGCTGGGTAGAACGGTTAACCTTTGAAGGGGACTATAATGCACGCGGCAGTCTGACGCATGATGGGCGCTTTTTGGTACTTGTTAGCCGTCATGACTCTCAGTTTCATATTGCAGTTCAAGACCTTCAAAGAGGCACCATGTCTTTGTTAACTCAAACCAGCCTAGACGAGTCCCCAAGTGTTGCACCCAATGGCAGTATGGTGATTTACTCTACCCAAGTTGGTGGGAGAGATATTTTGGCTGCTGTGTCTATAGATGGCAAAGTGAAGTTTAATATACCTGCAAATGAAGGTGTAGTTAGAGAGCCTGCCTGGTCTCCTTACTTGAATTAGTCATCGAAGGCTACTAGGTCTAGTGGTGCGTAGATTATGTATGTTACAATTAGGATCAAGTCTGGATTGATAAATAGTAAGTATTGAGGAGTAGGTGCATGCAAGTGGGTAATTTAAGTAAAATCATAGCCATCAGTATTTTGGTAGTCTTTATAGGTGCCTGTAGTTCTACTGGTGAAACTGCTGATGCAACTGCCAGTACACAAGCCGCCCAGATGGCTGCAGAAGCTGCTGCTTTGGCTGAAACTCAAGCGCTAGAAGAAGCACAAGTTCAGGCACAAGCTCAAGCTCAAGCTCAAGCTCAAGCTGCATCAGATGCAGCACAAAAGGCTGCTAACGATGCTGCAACAGCAGATGCAGCGCAGCAGCAACAAGCTCAAGATGCTGCACAAGCCTTGGCCCACGTTATCTATTTTGACTTTGACCAGTCGACTATTAAAGCAGAATTCCGGACGGCGCTTAATGGGCATGCCGCCTATCTAAGCCAAAATCCTTCTGCAAGGGTAGTACTAGAAGGCCATGCGGATGAGCGTGGAACCCGAGAGTACAATATTGCTTTAGGTGAGCGTCGTGGCAATGCAGTAAGTCGCTATTTAGTTGTTCAAGGCGTTTCAGTAGATGCTATTGAAGTGGTCAGCTTTGGTGAGGAACGCCCAGTCAATGCTGGTCAAGACAGCGCGTCTTGGTCTGAAAATCGCCGTGTAGAAATTCGTTATATTAATTATTAATTGGCGCTATTGGCGCTATTGGTTCTGGTTGTAATGTAGTTTTTATACGCGCTAAATACCACCGTTGTGCCCTGCATAGCGGTGGTTTTTTTTAACTTGGTGCTTTCTGAGGTTTACTTGTATGTTTCAAACGATTAGTCGTTTTATCCTATCGATAGTTGTATTGGTTACCTCATTACACGTTTTTGCCAATAACTCAGTACCAGTAAGTGATTTGGCTAATGATATAGCTATCCCGTCTTTAGATATCCAAAAGCCCATACAACCTAATAGTGTGGCATTATCGGCTAGTACAAATAATGCTAATGCTCAGATGTCTGATTTTGTGGAACTACTGCAACTTGAACTACGACAGTTGCGTGGTCAAGTAGAAGAGCTTAACTATAGTTTAGAGCGCCTTAAGCAAGACCAGAAGCAACGTTACTTAGACTTAGATCGTCGTATCGTAAGTTTATCGAATCAGCCAGCAACTGCAACTGAGGCGCCTCCTACAGCAGTTACTAGTCAAGTTGTTCAATTTAAAGACACCAGTAGCGAAGTTAGTGATGCTACCTCTTTGGAACAAGGTGTTGTTGCTCAGGAAGTTTATGATCCTGAAATTGAAAAAGCTGATTATAAAGCAGCTTTTGCTCTCATTAGAGAACGCCAATATGATGCTTCTATTGTTGCATTGTTGGCCTTTGTAGAGGACTTCCCACAAGGTGCATTAGTTGGTAATGCTCACTACTGGTTGGGAGAGGTTTATATGGTTCAGGGAGATGCCTCTTTGGCTGCTCAGTCTTTTGAACATGTAATAACTCAATTTCCAAAACACCGAAAAATACCAGATGCTTTGTATAAAGCTGGAGTTGCTTATCAAAATATCGGTGATGTAGGCAAAGCGAACGAAGCCCTGCAGCGTGTTCTAAGTGAGTTTCCAGAGTCATCGGCTGCTCGTTTAGCTCGCGAACGAGTAAATTAGCATGTCTGATAGCGCAAACTTGATAATGAGCCAAACAGATATTGCCACAAGAGTATTGGTACAGGAACATTTAGCTCACGAACATTTGAAGTCTTTGGCCCCCAGTAACGACGTGTGTGCGCAAAAAGTGCGCATTAAGTGTTTACTAAAAGATCAAAATGCAACCTTAGTGGCACACTATTATACCGATGCTTTAGTCCAGGAATTAGCGGAAGAGACTGGAGGCTGTGTATCAGACTCCCTAGAAATGGCGCGTTTTGGTAGCGACACATCAGCATCTACTTTGATTGTTGCAGGTGTTCACTTTATGGGTGAAACGGCTAAAATTCTTAGTCCAGATAAACGGGTACTAGTGCCCACATTAGAAGCGACATGTTCTCTTGATATAGGCTGTCCTGCTGATCAATTCAGTGCGTTTTGTGATGCACATCCAGACCATACTGTAGTGGTATATGCCAATACATCGGCGGCTGTAAAAGCTCGGGCTGATTGGGTTGTCACGTCAGGTATTGCAGTAAAATTGATGGAGTATTTAGCTGCTGAAGGCAAGCCTATAATCTGGGGGCCAGATCAACATTTAGGACGCTATATTGCTAAACAAACGGGCACTGAAATGTTACTTTGGCAAGGTTCTTGTATCGTACATGACGAATTTAAAGCGTCAGGAGTAAAGCAGCTAAAACAAGTTTACCCCAATGCTGCAGTATTAGTTCATCCTGAGTCGTCTATCGCTATGGTAGAAGTTGCGGATTTTGTTGGCTCCACCACACAACTCATCAAGGCAGCCCAAACATTGCCTAATAGAGAGTTTATTGTGGCAACAGATAGAGGCATATTTTATAAAATGCAACAGGCGGCACCAGATAAATTGCTAATGGAAGCACCTACGGCAGGTAATGGTGCTACGTGCCGAAGTTGTGCCCATTGCCCTTGGATGGCGATGAACGACCTTGATAAGATAGAGCAGGTTCTGTTACATGGTAATAATGAAATTATTATTGATGTTGGCTTACAGCAACAAGCGCTAAAACCGCTGCAACGACTGATGGATTTTGCAGCAGCTAATTAAACTCTGCTTGGTCTGTTAGAAGTGTTAAGGCCTTTTTTTGCTGAAGTAAAACTGATCCAGCTTGGACATCTGTTAGTTGTTTACTCGCGTATTGAGCCTGTTTAAGTGCTTGTTCTGCTTCACCACGTAGTAAGTGCCATTGTGATTGAGCCATGTGATTTAACTGTAAGCGCTGATCTTCAGCGGCCCATTCGGCTAATGTACGCCAACCTACTGTCCATGTGGGTTGGTCCCTCAATAGAGTTAATAACACATTAACAGCAGCCTTTGATTGTTCATCTTGGCGCAAAGCCAGTGCATTGACCCAAAGTGACAAGCTATTGTCCCGGCGATGAAGTTTTCGAAGCTTCAACTGTTTGAACACTTCTTGCGTGCGTTTCTGGCCCAGTAAACTCTGCATCCAGCTATACCAAACTAATGTTGCATTAGGTTGGTCTAACGCTATCTTTTTGAGTTGTTGAGTAGCGAGGTCTAATTCCCCTTCAGATTTGTTAACAAGAGCTTCAGAAAATAAAACTAAAGTGCTGTAATGATTCACTAGTGGATCAAACGTGCCCATTATCTGCTCAACCGATAGTTTAGCAGAGCCAGATAAAGCTACACTTTGGTAAATTTTTAGTAATTCAAAACTAAGGTCAAAGCCATGCTCAAGCTGGTTTTGTTGAGTGATTAAAACACGCTGACTGATGTCGGCTACTCGTTCATTGTTAATAGGGTGGCTGCGAGCCCAGTCCCATTGAGGGGACTGGGTAACATAAGGAGACTGTAGTCGTTGCAATAAACGTTGCATGTGAGCGACATCAAAAGGGCTTTGCTGCATTAAATCAAAGCCAATACGGTCAGCCTCTCGTTCGTGGCTACGGTTATAGCTTAGCTGGCCGCGCTGGAGGGCTGACTGAGTAGCATAGAGGCCCGCTTCGCCGATGTCACCGCTCACATTTCCTGCAATCCATATAGATGCTATGAACGCTCCCAGATACAGTGGGGCTTTAGTTTTTTCTTGGGCTTGGGTTTGTACATAATGGCGAAGGCTAAGATGGGCTACTTCATGGGCAAGCACTGCTACTAGTTCGTCTACAGACCCTGCCTGCTGTATTAAGCCAGTATTTACTCCAATAATACCTCCTGGTGCGGCAAAAGCGTTTATCTTGCTATCTTGTACAAGAAAAATTTGAGTGCTTTTTTTACTAAGCTGGCTGTGGCTTATCAAAGGTTGAGTTAGATCTTCAAGAAAGTCTAAGGCTGCTAGGTCATTCCATAAGGGAACGTGTTTACGTATGCTGGCAGCAATGATCGTACCAAAACGGTACTCATCCTCTACACTCATGTCGGTAGAATTGTAGGCATTAATTGTGGGTAAGTTACCTGCATGAGAAGTTTGCAGCAGTGCCATCATTGGTAATAACAATGCCACTAGCATCAAGTAACTGATGCGCAGTAAAGGATTAACAAAATATACCAAGCATAGATTGGACAGAGGGCCTGCTTGATCTATAATGTGCACTCTCATTGCAAATTCCTTTTAACGAAGATGAGATCTGATATGGGCTATGATATGACACTGGAGGGAGCGCAATGGCAGCATCTACTAGATGTTCAGGGTTTACAATGTCCCCTACCTCTTTTAAAAGCTAAGCGCGCTTTAAGTCTACTAGATACCGGCCAACATCTTAAAGTGTTAGCTACGGATGCAGGTTCGAAAAGAGACTTTGAAGCCTGGACTCGACTAACGGGACACACCTTACACCAAAATCAATGTATTGATGGCGTGTATCACTACCTCATCGAAAAGATAAATTAGGATAACACATGTTTAAAGTATTTCGTGCTTGGTTGGATCACTTTTTTGCTGATGAACAAGCGCTTTTGTTAGTGGTTTTGTTGGCTGCTGGTTTAACCGCAATTTTGATGTTTGGCTCCACGCTAGCACCTGTGTTTGCAAGTATGATTTTAGCGTATTTAACCCTTGGTTTAGTGCAGTGGCTGGAACGTTTTGGAGTAAATCATTTGCCAGCTGTGTGGGGGATTTATAGTTTATTTATCGCATTACTAATGGCCTTTGTTTTTATTGTATTACCCTTGTTATGGCATCAAGCCACAGACTTTTTAAGTAATTTGCCGTTAATGTTGGAGAAGCTTAGGGGCTTGTTCATGTTGTTAACAGAACAATATCCAAAATTGGTGGGTGCCGACCAAATTAAACAAATAGCTGATGCTGCTATGGCAGAAATTGGCAATGCTGGACAGCTTTTAGTCTCCATCTCATTAGCGTCTATCGGCCAGTCACTTACATGGCTGGTGTATCTTGTATTGGTGCCAATTTTGGTGTTTTTCTTTCTAAAAGATGGCCATATGATGGTACATTGGCTGACGTCATTTTTACCAAACGAGCGAAACGTTTTAAGTCATGTGTGGCTAGAAATGGACCAACAAATTGCTAATTATGTGCGTGGCAAAGTAGTTGAAATTGTTATCGTGGGTAGTGTGACCTACGTTGCTTTTTTATGGTTGGGGCTGAGTTATGCTGCACTACTAGCTATGATCGTTGGTTTGTCAGTACTCATTCCCTATATAGGAGCGACGCTTGTAACAATACCTGTAGCACTGATTGGCTATGTTCAGTGGGGTGTTTCTACCGAGTTTTACACTTTAATGATCGTTTACGGAATCATTCAAGCCCTCGACGGTAATGTACTTGTGCCATTGTTATTTTCAGAAGCTGTGAATTTGCACCCCGTGGCTATTATTGTAGCGGTGTTGTTCTTTGGTAGCCTTTGGGGTCTTTGGGGGGTGTTTTTTGCCATTCCTTTGGCAACGCTAATTAAAGCTGTGATGAATGCCTGGCCTAAGAAGTTGGTAGCTGATTAAGGTAATCTAGAACAATTTGGGCGTGGCCTGTTACTTTTACAGCACGCCACTCTTGTATTAAAATGCCTTCTGGGCTTATCACAAAGGTGCTACGGTCAATGCTCATATATTCTTTTCCGTATAGCTTTTTTAATTTGAT
Source organism: uncultured Oceanospirillaceae bacterium (assembly GCA_913052465.1). Classification (GTDB taxonomy): domain Bacteria; phylum Pseudomonadota; class Gammaproteobacteria; order Pseudomonadales; family Balneatricaceae; genus Njordibacter. Next base: position 13,632 of record CAJXEN010000026.1, on the reverse strand, counting down.
AACATCAAACAGCTGACATACCGCTTCGCTCTCGTCGCTGATGAGTTCAAAGTTGTAACCTTGTTTAGCGATAAAATTCTCGTGTTGTTTAATCGAGTCCCTTGAAATACCAAATATTTTACAATTGAGTTGTTCAAACTCACTCAATAAACCATTAAAGTCATGTCCCTCAGTAGTGCAACCGGGAGTGGCGTCTTTAGGGTAAAAGTAGAGCACAATAAATTGACCCTTTAATTGATTTAAATCAAATTCTATGTCACTTGTTGCTGGGGCTGTGAAGTGGGGCACTAGTTGGTCAATAGTAATGCTCATATGGGTAGTCTCAATTAAAAGTGTTATGATGTGATCTTTGAGACATCTTAAACAACTGGACGACATTTTGAAACAACAAGGCTTTAGATTTACGCGTATTCTTCCGCTATTTGTAGCAACTATGGTGCTCTCTGCATGCTCTGGGAGTTCGTTCCTGACTAATGGTAGCGATAGTATTCTCAGGGATAAAAGCTTGGATTATGCACAGTCTAAAGTGATAGATCGGATTACTGTGCCTCAAGGGCTCAATGACACTCAAATACAAAGAGATTTGCTCACTATACCAACGACTGCGTTGATGGAACAATCAACTGGAATCGAAACTGCACCCCGCCCTGATTTTGTATTTGCCGAAGCTGGAAGTAGTTCTGCTCATTTAATGGGTGGTTTCAATACAAAACGCATAAGTGTAACTGGCAGCTTAACGAAGGTGCAGGGTCAGGTTGCTCAGTTTTGGTCAAATCAAGGCATCACGATAGAAACTGTGCCAAGCCCTAACACCATTGAAACACAGTGGTTCTCCCTGTCTGAAAATGTACCCTCAGATGGCTTTATTAATCGTTGGATTCGAAGCTTAACTAAATCTGATGATGACATTATCTATGGCCGGGTGAAAGTGGAGTTAAGGGAAGCGATAAAAAACCGTATTGAGCTATCTTTGAATTTTTTACAGTTTACGCAGTTAGAAATAACACAAAAAAAACCAGTTAATTGGCAAGAGTCTGGACGTACATTAGCCAATGAGTCTGAAATAACTTTTGAATTACTTCGATACCTCAGTCGAACAGCTCAAGTAGCACAGAAAACTGATGAAACCAATCAGCAGCAAATACCTTTGTTAGGTAAGGACCAATATGGGCGTCCTGTAGTACAGCTTAGTATGAGTTATAAAGAGGCCTTGCCGCGGGTTCTTGCAGCTATGTCTTCGTTTGATGTTGGTAGCCATGATAACGAAGTTAACAAAGTCTACTTTACCCATGTAAGCAATCTACGCACGTCAGAGCAAACAGGTTCCAACTCTGGTGGTATATGGGGTTGGTTTAAAGGTTTACACAGCGGCAGCTCTAGAGCAACTGGTGTGAATATTAATCTAGCTCAGTTAGGCGGTAGTAAAGATGCAGACCAAATAAGTGATAGCCCTGTTTATTCAGCAGATGCCAAACTAGCTTCTAAAGAACAAAACTTGGCTGATAAAAAAGGTTATAAAGTCTGGTTAGGTGGCAAAGTAATTTATGTATTTGAAGATGAAGATCAGGGCGAAGTCAGTGATACTGGAGAATATACATATATTGGGCAGTTTCAGTTGAGTTTTGAAGAAACGTTAACTAGTGTCTACTTACAAGTGCTTAATAATCAGGGGCAGCCAGCTGCTAAAGTGTACGCTGAAGAAATTCTTTGGCGCTTACAGCAACAACTGGCCTTGTAGCTCACTTATTAAAGGACACCTGGTTTATGCGTACAGTTTTATTGGATTCGGCAACTTTAGGGCCTAAAGATCTAGATTTTAGTGATATAAAAGCGGCTGTAAAAAGCCTAGTTTGCTACCAGTACACCCATCCAGACGAAGTGCTTATGCGCCTTGCTCGCGCTGAAATTGCCCTGGTTAATAAGGTGGTCTTAGACGCTAAACATCTCTCCCAACTACCCCATCTCAAACACATTATAGTGCTTGCGACTGGGGTTAATAACATTGATCTAGAAATGGCTAAAAAATTAGGCATCAGTGTACAAAACTGTCAAGCATATAGTGTGAGTGCTGTGGCACAGCATTGTTTAATGTTGATGCTTAGCCTCAGCACTAAAATGCTCAGTTATCGGCGAGCAATTAACAACGGCGAGTGGAGCACTAGTAAGCAGTTTTGTATGTTAGATTACCCCATTGAAAGTTTAGAGGGAAAAACCCTCGGTATTGTGGGACATGGAGACTTAGGTAAAGGTGTAGCTGACCTAGCTCGTGCGTTTGGCATGACTGTAGTAATTGCTGCTAGGCAAGGTTGTAAGCCTATTCATGGTCGCATCCCATTAGCGAAAATGTTACCTCAAGTAGATATATTATCGTTGCACTGCCCTCTAACTCCAGAAACGACTAATTTAATCGACTGGCCGCAGCTACGTGCTTTGCCGAACCATGCATTACTAATTAATTGTGCTCGTGGTGGGATTGTAAATGAGGCTGCATTAATTAGGGCGCTGGATGAAGGTCAAATCTCGGGTGCAGGTGTTGACGTTTTAACGCAAGAGCCTCCGCCAAAAGATCACCCACTATTAGCTGTGCAAAGAGATAACCTCATTATTACTCCTCATACGGCGTGGGCAAGTCGCCAAGCTCGGCAGACTATCTTAAATCAAACAGCAGAAAATATTAAAAGTGTGATCTTGGGTCAGCCCTTCATTCGTCAGCTGTAGGTGATTGATTTTGAAAATTGTCAATTTTTAGTCCTGTAAAAGACCATTATTCTGTATATTTTAGCGATATTTTTTCTTGACTTACCTAACTCATTGAAAATTATAGTGGGTGTTGTGGACATTTTTTAAACAACAGTATAAAGCAGATTAATTCCTTCAAATTATCTTAACTTAACAGATTGACATTCATAACATATTGATTTTAAAGGATAAAAAACAAACTGGTTAATTTTTAACCACTTTGTTGCTAGGGCCTATATCATGGGCTTTGAGGCTTTTTTCCAATATTTGTTAACAGAGTTATCCACAGATTGTGTGCATAAAGTGGAGCAGGTGTTGAAGCATAAGGAATGGTGTTATATTAGCTTTATTGAGTGTTACGAATAGCAGTGTAGGTTGCGTTATTTGGTAGTTTTATGCTGATAATATTGTCAGCTTTATGTTTGGATGTAAAAAAACGATATGGAGAGTAAATTGAAATTTATACGGTTATTTCTTGTATTAATAGTTGCGTGGTCGGCTAATGTGGTATCAGGGCAGGTATCAGAAAATCAAGTTCAATTTTCAAATGCTTGGATTAAGGAACCAATGCCAGGTATGAGTATGACAGCAGGTTTCGTAGAGATAGAAAATTTAACCAATAGTGACCTTCGATTAATTGGAGTAAGGACCTCAATCAGCACGATGTCAGAACTACACGATATGGTGATGGTTAACAACGTTATGCAGATGCGTCACACAACTAATGGTTGGGTTATTGCTTCTGGATCAACCATTAGTCTAGCGCCAGGTGGCAAACATGCCATGTTAATGGGCGTTGACTCTAGTGTGGATGGTCAGACTGAAGTGTTGCTAGAGTTTAATATAGAAGGGCTGGGCTGGGTCTCAGTTCCAGCAGTAGCAGTGATGAAGAAATCTACACACTAATGATTAATAGCCAATGTTGAGGGTTAAAATAAAGTAACCCCAAGTTCAGTTATAATACCATCCAGGGGCTCGTCATAGGGCCCCTTAATGACTTGATTCATTTCTTGTGCAGCATAGGCAATACCGTAAACAGATACTGGCTTATTTTGTCTCAGTTTTTCTAACGTTCGATCATAAAAGCCGCCGCCGTACCCAAGGCGAAAACCACGCCTATCAAAAGCTAACAAGGGTGCTAAAATAACATCAGGTTCTAGAGTCTGTTTATCTTCTGTGGGTTCTCGGGTTCCAAAACCAGCGTCTTGTAAATCATCTGAGGGGCTCCAAGTCCGAAAAATAAGTGGTTTTCCAGCTCCAAGCATTACAGGTAATACCATTTGATGGCCTAGGGAGTCGAGTATATTTAGTAATGGCATTGGGTCAAGCTCATCGCCTAAAGGCCAGTACGCTGCTATGATTTGTTTGCTGGGTAGCTTATTTGATGCTAACAACTGATTACATACTTGTTCACCCATGTTGGGGTTTAGAGCAAAGGCTATAGTTCTTTGCTGTTTAGCTTGAAGGCGCAGTAATCGCTTTTTTTCATCTATAGATGGCATAGCAGAGGTTCTTAAGTAGGTAAAAGAAATGGTTATTTTAAGTAGCGTTCTAGTACACACTAAATCTCGCCTAAAGCATAGTTTTTTATCACTATTTTGGGTGGAAAAGTCAACTATTTTCAAGGTAATTGGGCAACGTTATGTCGATTGAAAAACTACTATGTATGAATAAAGAGTGGGCTAAAAAAGTAGCCTTAGAGCAGCCTGAATTATTTGCCACTCTATCTAAACAGCAGGCTCCTAAGTATTTGTGGATCGGTTGTTCAGACAGTCGCGTACCAGCAAATGAAATTGTTGGTATGTTGCCAGGAGAGCTATTTGTCCATCGAAATGTTGCTAATTTGGTGAAACACGTCGATTTTAACTGCCAAGCAGTTATTCAATATGCAGTTGATGTACTTAAGGTTGAACACATTATTGTTTGTGGCCATTATGGATGTGGTGGAGTTAAAGTGGCTATGGAGAACACTAATGCAGGAATAAGTGATTATTGGTTACGATCCATCAAAGACCTATTTTCACGTCACCGAGGTGAATTAAAAAATTTGGATAATCAAGAACTCCGTTTAAATCGTATGTGTGAAATTAACGTAGTGGAGCAGGTAGCTACCTTGGTTCATACTAAAATTGTCCAGTCAGCTTGGCAAAGAAATCAGCCCTTAGAAATACACGGTTGGATTTATGGAATTGATAACGGTGTGATCAAAAATTTAAATGTCAGTCGCAACGGATTAGAAGATATTGAAGACATCTATCAGGTGGACATATAATCGTGGCTGCGAGGCTGAAGTCAACACATTGAAACCCATACCAACAGTGCCATAAAATAATAATTTATACATAAAAGGTGGTCGATTTTAAATCGATAAACCCAGCTCCTACATCATTTTCCATGAAGTAAATCTTAGACTTTGTGGCTTATGCCACCCTATAGCGCCTATTATATTGAGATTACTTTATATATTGTGACTATAAATATCTTTTTTAAGGCCGCTAAAGAGCTTATAGGCCTTTACTAAGCTTCAGTAGGTTGTGACTGAGGCAGTTTTGTTATGAGCCATACCTTATGACAACACTAGCAGCCCATTCTAACGAGGACGTTAGAATGGGCTGCTAGTGAGAATTTGATCATGGCCAGCCCACATAGCTCACCGCCAAATCACTCGTTGCTCCTTATTCCACCAGACGGCCCAAAGTGCCCACTTCAATGTAGGCTTGTAGGAGCTATATCTAACCTATGTTAAATTTGAGATTGCTGATAGTTTTGCAAACCAATTTTATTAATTAAGCCGAGCTGTTGCTCTAACCAATGAGCATGATCATTTTCAGTATCATCTAGCTGTTTTGCCAGCATATCCCGAGTAACGTAATCGCTGGCTTCTTCACAGACTGCTATGGCAGCTCTAAGTCGGCCAGCTGTTTTATACTCCCAATCCAAATCACATTGCAGCATCTCTGGAACTGTGCTGCCAACATTCATCTGTTCTTGTTGATTGAGGTTAGGGATTCCTTCTAAAAAAAGAATACGCTTTATCATTTGATCGGCGTGTCCGGTTTCATCTTCCATTTCATGGTTAAGACGCTCATAAAGCTTATTTAGGCCCCAATCCTCATACATTCTTGAATGGATAAAATACTGATCACGGGCAGCAAGTTCGCCTGCCAAAAGACCTTTTAACGCATCAATAACTTTCTCACTGCCTTTCATTATTCCTCTCCCATCATGGTTTGTAAGTAGTTTTGAATACCTGAGTTAGCAATTAGCCACTGCTGAGTTTCTAGCCAATCTAGATTTTCCTCTTCTTCCTCAAGGATCTCTTTGAGTTCATCACGAGACACATAGTCTTGCACTTCCTCAGAGGTTTTAATTGCTTCTCGCAGCTGTGAAATTACGTCGCTTGCCATGCGCATATCATTGCTGATGATCTCGGGCACGTCTTCGCCAATATATAACTTGCCTAGGTCTTGCAGATTAGGCAGTTCTTCCAAAAATAAAATGCGCGCAATAATTTCATCGGCCTGTTTCATGGCATTGATGGAGCGCTTGTAGGCGTTTTTGTTTAGAGACTCCAGTCCCCAGTTCTTACACATTCGCGCATGTAAAAAGTACTGGTTGATGGCAGTGAGTTGCCATTTTAGCGCAGAGTTGAGCGCCTGATTAACTTCTGGTTTACCTTCCATATCAATTTCTCCACCAACATTAGATTATATTAGTTATTTATAGTTTAAGGATAAAATAGCGACTTGCTTTAAGCAACTCAAAGAGAGGAATTTGTCAGTTAAAGGGTGTTTTTATCAATTTTAATTAATGATAATCATTTGCATTTACAGTCGATAGTGATTATCATTCCGCCATTGAATAGGAATCAATATCATGTACGTTTGTATTTGCAATGCTGTTACTGACCGACAAATCAAAACAGCAGTTCAGGAAGGTCATGGAACTTTTGAAAAAATACAGCAGCGCCTAGATGTTGGGACTCGCTGTGGGAAGTGTGAGTCCCATGCTAAGGAAGTCATTTTGGAAGCAAAAAATGATAACCGTAAAACTAGAGTTATTAGTAGTTCACCTATCATGTTTAATCCTGTTTCTGGCCTGGCAAGTTTTTAGTAAGAAGTAAGTAATAATAACGATTGTATGATGAGTAAAGTTAGTCAGGACATTGTGACTGTGGGGCTGCTTCGACTCAGATAGTTTCAACTTAAATAGTTTCGATCTGGCAGGGGGAGATACTTTAGACTTTAGTTAAGGCCTAAAGCAATAAAGTATGGGTTTAATATATTAATTTTGCCGTAGATCATTGCCTCGCCAGAGGCCTGTCTTACGCTGCCACCAGCGCCTTCAAGCACAGCTTGGGCAGCTGCTGTATCCCACTCACATGTGGGTGCTAGGCGGGGGTAGTAGTCTGCTAACCCTTGGGCAATACGAATAAATTTAAGTGAACTACCAGCTTGAATAAGGGTGCTTGGCCCTAGTTCATTGATCAGCTGTTTGGTGGCTTCATTTAAATGGCTTTTACTGGCCAACACACGGATTGGTTGCTGAGCTTTAACACACTTGATTGCACATATGGTATTGGCAGTAGATTGCTCTTGCTTAAAGGCTCCAAGCTTATTGCCACCCCAATAAACCATATTAGCTACAGGCTCACCTACCAAGCCAAAGTTGGTTTTTTTATCTTCAATAAGGGCCAAGTTAACAGTAAACTGACCATTTTTACTAATGAACTCCTTGGTACCATCTAATGGGTCTATGAGCCAATAGCAGGTGTTTTTTTGTGCAATACTCAAAGAGTTAGCGTCTTCTTCAGATACTACAGGAATGTGAGGTGTGAGCTGTTCAAGGCCTGCCATAATGTGATGATGAGCCGCTAAGTCTGCGGCTGTTACTGGCGATTGGTCAGCTTTACTTTGTATTTTAAAATCGTCGCTATGATAGATCTGTAAAATAACGTCACCGGCTTCTTTGGTCAGTTGCACAAGCCCATGCAAGAGTTGGGGGTTGGCCATGATGGCTTGTGCTTGTGACATTATGATAACTCCAAATCGCTAATAACGTGTTGCAATAATTGTTGGGCAATGCGCTCGGCACTAAGCACACTGGTGTCTACTTCAAAGTCAGCATTTTCAGGCGCCTCATAAGGGCTGTTGATGCCAGTGAAATTAGGAATCTCGCCACGGCGAGCTTTTTTGTACAGCCCTTTAGGGTCTCTTTGTTCGGCCACATCTAATGGCGTATTAACAAATATTTCTACAAATTCGCCGTCTTCAAAACGTGCTCTTGCGGCATTTCGCTCGGCTTTAAAGGGTGAAATAAAGGCCGTTATTACCACTAAACCTGCATCCACCATTAGGTGTGCTACTTCGGTAATGCGGCGAATATTCTCCACTCGATCTGCTTCGGTAAAACCTAAGTCTTTATTTAGGCCATGGCGTACGTTGTCACCATCTAATAAGTAGGTACGGATGCCTTGTTGATGGAGCTTTTGTTCTAGTATGTTGGCAATGGTTGATTTGCCAGACCCACTTAATCCGGTAAGCCATAATACTTTGCCACGGTGGCCGTTGCTTTGATTGCGGTCTATTTTACTCACAGTAAGGGCTTGCTTGTGCACGTTACTGGAGCGTCTTAACGCATGTTTTATCATGCCAGCTGCTACAGTTGCGTTGCTAAAGCGATCCACTAAAATAAGGCTGCCTAAGGGTTGGCAATTAGCAAAGGTCTCAAAGGCCACTGCTTGATCTAGGCTCAAAGTTACCACGGCAATATCATTTAGGTTTAAAGCTCGAGCTGCATTATGTTCTAAGGTATTAACATTAATAGTATGCTTAATATCGGTGATTTGTGCCTTTACCCAATTGGTGCCTATTTGTAGGCCATAAGAGCGGCCAGTGTAGCCTTGTTCTTGGTCCATCCACACCAGCTCTACTTCAAACTGATCAGACACTTCACAAGGCGCCTGCGCGGCTACCAACATGTCCCCACGAGACGCATCTACTTCTTTGTCTAGGGTAATGGTTACAGCTTGGCCGGCGCGGGCCTTGGGTAAATGTTGATCAAACAAAATGATGTCTTGTACTTTGGCAATGGAGCCAGAGGGCAAGATGCGAATTTCTTCGCCCACCTCTATAATTCCTGCAGCAACAGTTCCAGAAAAACCTCTAAAATCCAGGTGAGGGCGATTGACCCATTGCACTGGCATTCTAAAGGCATGGTCTTCCAAGCCCATTGCTGTCGGCACTGTTTCTAAAAAGGCCATCAAAGTAGGGCCCTTAAACCACGTCATGTGGCTTGAACGATCGATGATATTATCACCCTTTAAAGCTGACACAGGAATGGCGCTGACTTTGTTAAAATTAAGTTGCTTAGCAAACTGCGAAAAATCTTGCTCAATGGTGTTGAAGCTGGTTTGTTGGTAATCCACTAGGTCCATTTTATTAATGGCTAACAAGACATGTTTAATGCCAAGGAGAGAGCAAATAAAGGCGTGACGCTTACTTTGTTCTAATACGCCTTTACGGGCATCAATGAGGATGACAGCAAGGTCTGTGGTGGATGCACCAGTGACCATGTTGCGGGTGTATTGTTCGTGTCCTGGGGTGTCGGCCACGATGAATTTGCGCTTATCGGTATTAAAAAATCGATAAGCAACATCAATAGTAATGCCTTGTTCTCTTTCTGCTGCTAAGCCGTCTACCAATAATGCGTAATCTATGTCGGTGCCTTGGGTGCCGTAAGCTGCTGATTCGTTTTTTAGCGATGAGACTTGATCATCAAAAATACATTTAGCTTCAAAAAGTAAGCGGCCGATCAGGGTTGATTTGCCGTCGTCTACACTACCGCAAGTAATAAACTTTAATAGGTCAAGGTCATTTTGTAGTTGTAAGAACTGGTCGATATGAGTGATTGAATCTTTAGAGTTAGCCATTAGAAATAACCTTCTTGCTTCTTTTTTTCCATCGATGCTGCGCCATCATTATCTATTGCGCGGCCTTGGCGCTCGCTAGTGCGAGCTTGTAGCAGTTCTAAAATAATAGTTTCTAAAGTGTCTGCTTGTGACTCTATGGCACCAGTTAAGGGGTAGCAGCCTAAAGTTCTAAAGCGGATGTTTTTAATCGCAACTGATTCATTAGGCATGAGCTTAAGGCGTTCGTCATCTACCATCATTAGCATGCCATCACGTTCAATAACTGGCCTTGGTAGAGCAAAATACAAAGGCACAATGGGAATGCTCTCACGATAGATGTATTGCCAAATGTCTAATTCTGTCCAGTTAGATATAGGAAAAACACGAATGCTTTGTTTTGGCTTTTTATGGCCGTTATAGAGATTCCACAATTCTGGGCGTTGGTTTTTTGGATCCCAGCGATGACTTTGGGTACGGAAGGAAAATACCCGCTCTTTAGCACGACTTTTTTCTTCATCGCGTCTAGCTCCGCCAAATGCTACATCAAAACCATGTTGGTTTAATGCCTGTTTCAAACCTTCAGTTTTCATAATGTCTGTATGCAAGGCGCTACCATGGGTTAATGGGCTAATGTCACGCTCAATGCCTTCTGGGTTAGTGTGCACAATCAATTCCATGCCGGCTTCCTTAGCCATAAAGTCACGGAATTGATACATCTCCTGAAACTTCCAACGGGTATCTATGTGTAATAATGGAAACGGTGGTGGACTTGGATAAAAGGCTTTACGAGCTAAATGCAACATTACTGCACTGTCTTTACCTACGGAATACATCATCACCGGTTTTTCTGCATTAGCCATTACTTCACGCATAATGTGGATGCTTTCGGCTTCTAGGCGATCGAGGTGGCTAATCGTATTGCTAAGCTGCTGATCCTGCTTATGCTTTTGGGTACCATGCTGCCCTATTTGTTGCGCAGCAATGTGCAGTTGAGTAGGGTAGGCAACTAACCCCAAGCTTGCTTGTCCACATGGGGTATTAAACTGTTTAGTTGTATTGTTACGTTGGGCTTCACGGGCCAAATGAGTGCATTGATGGTGAGGTAAAAATAATGTGTCTTTGCCAGTGTGTAAGGTTAGTGCCTTAATAGCAGCCAAAAGGGTTTTGGCGTCAAAGGCTTGGTGATGCCATAACCAACGGCGACCATGGCGTGCATCGTTAGCCAGCAGCCCATGTTGACCTTGAGTGGTTTTGAATAACTGCAGCATTAGGATGCTATGACGGCGCTTTTTTGCTTGCTCCAGTAAGTAATCTAGTACTTGTGGCTTAAGGCTGCGCTGGGCTTCGTCCACTAGCTCTGAGTAGTCAAGACTGGCGGGCAATAGTTGGTTTTTTTCTAACCAGCGATCTGCCCCACGGCGGTTTTCTGCTAAGCCTTGTTGTTGAAGATGATCAAGGAGTCGTTCTGTGTCCCAAACCATTAGGTTTTCACCTACGTGGGTTTGATAAATCATTGAGGTTTGCATAATCACACCGATTGTCTTTAAATGTAAACTTATGGTATTTAAAATAAATATCTAAACTTATCTAGATAATACTCTTTAATTTAATACTAACAATACATTTTAAGACAATAATGTGATCTACGTGTATTACTCATTAGGTTACAGCATTTTGCGTCAAAAACTTGGGCTGGTTCCAAAGCTCGTTGGTCATGATGTCAACCAACGCATCGACAGTGTCCCACAGGTCTACATACTTCAAATACAGTGGGGTGAAACCAAAGCGAAGGTTATCTGGAGCCCTAAAATCTCCTACAATATTGCGCTCTATTAGGGCCTGAATAATGGCATAGCCTTGATTGTGAATTATCGATACGTGGCTTCCTCGTTGCTCATCACTAACGGGAGAGCCTACTTCAAACCATGGGCAGCGTTGTTGAATTAACTCAATAAATAAATTGCCCATGTGCTTCGATTTACGCCTTACTTGGTGCATGTCAACGGTTAACATAACATCCAGAGCCACTTCTAATGCCGCATTTGCTAACACCGGTGGGGTGCCACACATGGCCTGTTGAATGCCTGCTGCACCTTGATAGTCATCTTCAAAAGCAAAGGGTTTGGCGTGGCCTAACCAACCTGTGAGGGGTTGTTCAAACTGGCTTAAATGCCTTTTGGCTACATAAACAAAGGCGGGTGAGCCTGGACCCCCATTAAGGTACTTGTAGGTGCAACCTACGGCTAAGTCAGCATTAACCTTGTCTAAAGCAATGGGCATTGCGCCCACAGAATGTGATAAATCCCACATCATTAAGGCGCCTTTTTGTTGGGCTAGCTCAGTGACGGTCGACATGTCCCACATAGCGCCTGTTTTAAAGTGCACATGAGTTAACAATACTAGGGCGGTATCGTCATCAATAGCGTCCAACACTTCGTGTCTAGGCAGGGCCACTACTTGAACTTGATAACCTAGAAGTTTGGCTAAGCCCTGCAGTAAATAAAGGTCTGTGGCAAAGTTTCCAGTTTCGGTAATCAGTTTGGTGCGGCCTGGGCGCATTTTTACTGCGGCTGCAGCCAATTTAAAAATATTAATAGAGGTAGTGTCGCATACTAACATTTGGCCTGCTTCTGCGCCCACCAAGTGACCAACTTTGTCACCTAGTTCGGTTGGTTTTTGCATCCACTGATGGCAGTTCCAGCTACGGATTAAATCTACCCCCCATTGTTGTTGTATTACTTCACTAATATGGGCAGCAGTGGCTTTAGGTAATACGCCAAGGGAGTTGCCGTCTAAGTATATAAGCCCGTCTTGTAGGCTAAATTCATTGCGCATAGGTGCCAAGGAATCGTCTTGGTCAAGGGTTTCAAAGTGTGTACGTGTGAGTTGACTCATGTTGTTACCTTGCTGTTCAGTATGGGTTTTTGGGTGGCTTATAGAGCGGTTCTTACAGACCAAAGTTCAGGAAAAAACTGCAAAGACAGGGCTTTTTGTAGATAATCCACACCAGAGGTTCCACCAGTGCCATGTTTATGGCCAATAATACGCTCTACTGTTTTCATATGATTAAAGCGCCATTGCTGAAAATGGTATTCTAAATCTACTAGTTTTTCTGCTAATTCGTACAAGTCCCAATAGGTGTCCGTGTCTTGATATACCTTTTGCCATGCGGCTTCTACTTGCTCATTAGGTGCGTAGGGTTGTTGCCAGTCTCTAAGAATATGGGTTGCTGGGATGTCAAAGCCACGCTTTTGCAGCAGTTGTAGGCAAACATCGTATAAGCTAGGCGCATTAAGTACTGTACTTAAGTGTTGGTAATTTTTTGGGTGGTTTTTATGGGCTTCGATAAAGGCAGCGTTTTTATTGCCCAATAAAAATTCAAGCTCGCGGTATTGGAGTGATTGAAAGCCTGAACTTTGGCCGAGGCTATCTCTGAAACTGGCATAGTCTGCTGGGGTCATGGTGACTAATACTTCCCACGCATTGACCATTTGTTGTTGTATCCGTGCTACGTGTGTGAGCATTTTAAACGCAGGGCGTAATTCGTCTTTGGCGATGAGTCTAGCCGCGCCATGAGCTTCATGCAAGCACAGTTTCATCCACAATTCTGAGGCTTGGTGAATGATGATGAACAACATTTCATCATGGGCGTCACTGCGTGGATTTTGTTGTTCCAAAAGGCTTTCTAAACCAAGGTATTCACCGTAACTGATATCTTGCTGCCAATGAATGTTTTCATCGCTTATGTCGACAGCGCCAGAGGCGTATGGGCATTTGTATGTCATGGTTATTCCTTGAGGGCTTTTTTTATAGTTTAGTCTGTGTATTTGTTAAAGTAAATTTCATAATTCGGGTGTTAAGTATGAATTAAATGCATGTATTTGAGTTGTTTAGGTTAGGTTAGGTTAGGTTAGGTTAGGTTAGGTTAGGTTAGGTTAGGGTTAGGTTAGGGTTAGGTTAGGGTTAGGTTAGGGTTAGGGTTA
>CAJXEN010000025.1 GCA_913052465.1 uncultured Oceanospirillaceae bacterium | reverse complement strand
ACTTTCGGACTCTTTTTAGCAGAAGTAGGGGCCATTCAAGGTGCCTTATAAATGTGATATACAACAGAAAAAAATAGAGTCTAATTTTAACCAGCCCCATACGGTTATGCAATGACGATTAGTAGGGTTATTGATGCTGCAGCTAATTGCTATAAGCATCACCGCAAGGTTGGGCATACTATATTTACAAAAAAGCCCCGATAACTCTAGGTTAACGAGGCGTTTTTTAGTATCCAAGCTTAAAGCTTGTCGGCGTTCTCTGCCAGATAAGAAGCAACACCAGCTGGTGAGCCCTGCATACCAGAATCACCTTTGGTCCAACCAGCTGGGCAAACCTCACCATGCTCTTCATGAAACTGTAGGGCGTCAACCAAACGTAGCAATTCATCCATGTTACGGCCCAGTGGCAGGTCGTTGATGATTTGCGAACGCACTTGGCCTTCACGGTCGATGATGAATGCACCACGATAAGCCTTACTACCATCTGCTAATTCAACATCATAAGCACGGCAAATGTCGTGGGCCATATCAGCAGCTAAAGTGTATTTAACTGGACCAATACCGCCATCGTTAATAGCTGTATTACGCCACGCATTATGAGTGAAGTGAGAATCAATGGAAACACCAATCACTTCTACGCCACGGGCATTAAAGTCGTCCATGCGGTGATCTAGTGCGATCAGTTCTGAAGGACAAACAAAGGTAAAGTCTAATGGGTAAAAGAAGACCAAGCCATACTTGCCTTTAATCGCTTCAAAAAGGTTAAAGTCATCAACAATGGTACCATCACCTAATACCGCTGGTACTGTAAAATCTGGGGCTTGCTTGCCGACTAATACGCTCATAGTTGCTTCTCTATAATGGTTAGTTTTTAAGTATAAACTTATTCTGTATCTGACTTAGCAGGCGCAGCTGCACTGACCATTTCAGCTAGCTCACCTGATTGAGCTAAATCGGTAATAATATCGCAACCGCCCACTAGCTCGCCATTTATCCACAGCTGGGGGAATGTTGGCCAGTTAGCATACTTAGGTAGTTCAGCACGTATTGCCGGGTGCTCTAAGATATTAACAAATGCAAAGAGTTCGCCGCAGTTCATGAGATTTTGAACTGTCTGTGAAGAGAACCCACACTGAGGAAATTTAGGCGTGCCCTTCATGTATAGCAAAATAGCATTACTTTCGATCTGTTCTTTAATTGTTGCGATTGTGGCTAAGTTATCCATAATTATCTCTCACTCGTTTATGGTTGCATAATTCAATGCGCTAATTATACCCATATCCTACCAATTTAGTCAGTTATTATTTGGCCAAAAAAAACCTGACTGACACTATTTATGAGCCTTATTGGACTAATACCAGGCGAGACATTTGCAAGCACATACTATTACCCCTATCATTCTCAGTTTAGGAGGCCATTTTACATGCACAACTTGTCACCACGTCACTTTTTGACTTTATTAGACTTAAGCCCACCTGAACTGAACTGGGTTATTAATCGCGCCATAGCACTTAAAAAAATACGCAATCAAGGCGAACTATACGAACCTTTTCGTAATCGCGTGCTTGGGATGATCTTTGAAAAGTCATCTACCCGTACCCGGGTATCCTTCGAGTCTGGCATGGCTCAACTGGGAGGCCAAGCTATATTCCTTTCTTCACGAGATACTCAGTTAGGTCGCGGAGAGCCCATTGAAGACAGCTCCAGAGTAATATCTAGCATGGTTGATATGGTGATGATTCGTACTTTCTCCCACAGCCAAGTAGAAGAGTTTGCTGTTCATTCCAAAGTACCAGTGATTAATGCACTCACAGATGACTACCACCCATGTCAGCTATTGGCTGACGTGCAGACCTTTGTAGAACACCGAGGCGCAATCAAAGGCAAAACTGTCACTTGGGTCGGTGATGGTAATAACATGTGCCATTCGTTTATTAACGCCTCTAAACAATTTGGCTTTAAACTCAACGTGGCGTGCCCAGACGGGTATTTACCAAATGCACAGTTAATGGCTGACAATACCGACCAAGTTCAACTAATACAAGATCCTAAACAGGCTGTCATAGGAAGCCATTTGGTTGTGACCGACACATGGGCGTCTATGGGCCAAGAAGATGAAAAGAAAGCCAGAGAAGCTGCTTTCAAGGATTACCAAGTTAATCCTGCACTAATGGACTTAGCACAGCCCGACGCCCTATTTATGCACTGTTTGCCGGCATATCGTGGCTTAGAAATTAGCAACGATATGTTCAATGACCCGCGCAGCGTGGTTTTTGATGAGGCTGAGAATCGCTTACATGCACAAAAAGCACTCATGGAGTTTTTGTTGTTAGAACCGAAGGTATAAGTAATCCATATGATTGAGTTACGACACCTGCGCACACTTGTCGCACTAAGGGAAACAGGCAGTCTGGTAGATGCGGCTGAGAAGGTCTTCCTTACTCAATCGGCCCTATCCCATCAAATAAAAGACCTTGAGCATAAGCTTGGCTTAAACGTATTTATACGAAAAACCAAACCTGTAGAATTCACCACTGCAGGTCAACGATTGTTACTGCTTGCTGACGACTTGCTACCACAAATTCGTAACACAGAGCGTGAGATTATCCGCTTAGCTGCGGGCGCCGTCGGTCGCCTTAATATCGCTATAGAATGCCACAGCTGCTTTCAATGGCTGATGCCTAGCTTAGACCGTTACCGGGCTGATTGGCCTGAAGTAGAACTTGATTTGGCCAGTGGCTTTAATTTTGCTCCTCTGCCAGCATTACGTAGTGGTGAATTAGATCTCGTTATCACTGCCAATCCAAAAGATTTATCTGGCATTAGCTATGTGCCTTTGTTCAGCTACGAGTCGGTGCTTGCTGTTAGCAACAACCACCCACTAGCCAAAAAAACCTTCATAGAAGCAGAAGATATGGCTGACCAGACGCTCATTTGTTATCCTGTTGACCGCGACATGTTAGACGTATTTGTGCAATTCTTAGATCCTGCGGATGTTGAACCAGCCACCATCAGGCATGCTGAACTCACAGTGATGATGATGCAGCTAGTCGCCAGTGGACGAGGGGTCTGTGCTTTGCCAAACTGGGCCTTAGATGAATACAGTAAAAGGGGTTATGTCACCGCCGTACCAATGTCAAAAGCTGGTATTTGGTGCACTCTCTATGCTGCCGTGCGGAGCGACCAAGCCGATAGCAAATACATGATGGATTTTCTTGTGACTGCGCGGGAAACTTCTGCAGCCACGTTAATTGGTGTTAAGCAGACGAATCAACTAGGTCAGCCATTGAGGGCCCCCGAAGATTCTCTGTAGGTTGATGCACAGGTAATCGGATCATCATACTAGCGCCACCTAAAGCCTCGCTTCGACCTGCGATTGCCCGGCCACCATGCCAATAAGCGATACGTCGAACAATAGACAAGCCTAATCCAAACCCTCCAGCACTGCGATTACGACTTTCACCCAACCTCGTAAAGGGTGCAAATATCCGGCCATATTCAAATTCTGGAATGCCTGGACCATCATCTTCTACGGTTAAGACACAAATATCTCCATCTAATCGATACCCAAGAGCTACGGTAGATTTGGCATACTTAACAGCATTGCCTACCAAGTTTTGACAAGCCCTTCTTAGCTGCACCGGTTCCACATCAATAATTAGATCATCAAGCGACAGGTCCACACTAATATCTAGCTGCGGGTTTAAACTGGAGTACTGTAGACACATATTAATGAGAACTGCCTTTACTTCTACTTTTTGAAAAACAATCCTTGGCCCGCCATCCTCTAGATAAATATAGGTCATTATTTCAGCAACCAAATCATTAATTTCTTCGAGGTCTTTCGACATACCTTTACAGGAAGACATCATATATTCGTGTCGTTCACCCACTTTATCCTCTACCAAGGCATCTTGAAATAACTGCAGGGCAAAACTTAATCGAGCCACAGGAGTTCTGATTTCATGCGAAATAGCGGCCATCAGCTCTTGCTGCATAGCCATTTGTTTTTCCATACTCCCCAGGTTTATTGGGTTCATGGGGTTTACCGGTAAGTCCATCTAATTTTCCTTAACAAATAAATAACCTTGGCTGCGGACAGTTTTTATACGTCGTGGATGGTCGGGATGATCGCCAATTTTAGGCCGAATACGCGACACCCTTACGTCTATGGAACGGTCTTGGCCGTCGTAGGAAATACCCCGCAGGGCAGAAAAAATCTCTTCGCGGCTCAATACCCTCCCAGCATTGCTAACAAGTAGCCATAACAGGTCGAACTCAGCACTAGTTAATTCAATACCATCATCACCTAACCATGCTTCGCGCATTGAGTTATCAATAACAAGACGTCCAGAATGATGTCTGTAGTCTCCAGACACTGGTGACGCATTGGTATCTGATAGCGCTTTTGACTTGTTAGTTCTGCGCAACATGGCGCTAATTCTAGCTAACAGCAGCCTTGGTGCTACAGGTTTACAAATATAATCATCTGCACCAACCTCTAGCCCAACCACCTGATCCAATTCGTCAGTACGGGCCGTTAGCATAATAATTGGGCCACTATAGGCTGGCCTCACTAGTCTGCATACACCCAAGCCATCTTTACCTGGCAACATCAGATCTAGGATAACTAAATCTGGTTGCTCCACCTTAATCCTCTTCACCGCAACTGCACCGTTATGCTCAACACTCACGCTAAGGCCGTTATTAGTTAGGTAGTCACGAGTCAGTTCAGCAAGACGCTCATCGTCTTCCACTATTAAAATTTGAGCACTTTGATTAAATTCCACTCATCAGTCTCATATTGCTTGTTTAACCACCAAATTAGCTAAATGCCCAATGTGAGCAATATTCAAAGGCGCAGTTAAGAGCACACTTACAATTGGATATATTAAGTTACCTTTGGTTACATAATATATCCAATTGTAAGTGAAAGTAAACTGTGTAACGGTACTCCAGCACCCCAAATTATAAAGTGAGCCTGCTGGGCTCATTTTTAGTGGCCATACTTCTTACGCCTTAGGTTACAAAAAGGTTACAAAAGCGCATTGCCAGATTGAACCTAACGGGTAGGCGTGATATAAAATGGTCACTTTTCGTGCACTGCCAAAAGCATTGCTCAATCTATCCCTTTTTTGGCCCTCCTAATGAAACCATGGTCTCCAACCAGCTGGCGTGATTCTCCTATATTACAGCAACCTAACTACCCCAATTCAGACGCTGTAACTCGCGTTGAGCAGCAACTCGCTCAAGTACCCCCGTTGGTATTCGCAGGAGAAGCTAGGGCGCTAAAACAACAATTGGCCCAAGTGACTAATGGTCAGGCCTTTTTATTACAAGGTGGAGATTGCGCAGAAAGTTTTGCAGAATTTAGCGCATCTAATATCCGTGACACCTTTAAAGTCATGTTGCAAATGGCAGTGGTATTAACCTTTGCAGGTAGTTGCCCGGTAGTGAAGGTAGGTCGCATGGCGGGTCAATTTGCTAAACCCAGATCAGCTGACACCGAAACCTTCGATGGGGTCGAGTTGCCAAGTTATCGGGGTGACATTATCAACAGTACCGCTTTCACTTCTGCAGCACGCGTACCTGATCCAGAACGTTTAGTGCAGGCCTACAACCAATCGGCCTCCACACTAAATTTGCTACGGGCTTTTGCTCAAGGTGGGTTTGCAGATTTGAATAAAGTGCATCAATGGAATCAAGATTTTGTACGAACAAGTCCGCTTGGCACTCGTTATGAGGACTTAGCAGATCAGATCGACCGGTCTTTGAGTTTTATGAATGCCTGCGGCCTTAACGCTGAAAACACCCCACAACTTCATAAAACAAGCCTTTATACTTCTCACGAAGCTTTACTTTTGAACTACGAACAAGCGTTAACTCGTGAAGACAGCCTTACTAACGACTGGTACGATTGTTCTGCCCACATGCTCTGGATTGGCGACCGTACCCGACAAGTAGAGGGTGCCCATGTAGAGTTTTTACGTGGTGTTAAAAACCCTTTGGGCTTCAAGGCAGGACCAACTATGCAAGCCGACGATATGCTCCGCCTGTTGGATGTTCTGAACCCAGACAATGAAGCTGGTCGCATTAACATTATTGCCCGCATGGGCGCGGATAATGTAGAAGCCCACCTGCCAGCATTAATCAGGGCTGTTGAAAAAGAAGGTCGTAAGGTTCTGTGGAGCAGCGACCCCATGCATGGCAATACCATCAAAACTCACACGGGCTACAAAACTCGCCAAGTAAAGGATGTGTTAAGGGAAGTGAAAAGCTTCTTTGATGTGCATGCTGCCGAAGGGACATATGCGGGTGGTGTACACTTTGAAATGACAGGTCAAAATGTGACTGAGTGTATGGGTGGTGCTCATGACATTACTGCCGAAGGTTTAGCTGACCGCTACCACACAGCTTGTGATCCAAGGCTCAATGCAGACCAAGCATTAGAACTGGCATTCCTCATTGCAGATACCTTAAAGCAGGCCCGAATCAACCGATAAAGCCCACCCTTGTTGCTAGATGGTCAAGCTAATTGAGCCATCTGGCACACAGCAACAGACCAAAATTTCACCTGCTTCTAGGCACACTAAACTGTCTTGCACCCAGTTCACTTTGCCCTCAGTTAATTGCACTTTGCAGCTCCCACAGTAACCCCCACGACAATTGTAACTGATGGGGATTTTGTGTTCTTCCATGCTATCCAGTAAAGAAAACTCTTCACCGTATACGAAGCTTTGAACTTCATTAATAGTCACTGTAGCATCATGCTTCACTTTAGGTGCCGGCACTAACTAAACCCCAGCTATCATAGGTCAAAATCGTCAAAGTCTGCGTCTTCCATATTACTGTCGATTGCGCCTACTAAGTATGAACTGATCTCTGCTTCTTGAGGAGCGACTTGCACATTATCACTCACTAACCAAGAATTCATCCAAGGCAACGGGTTAGAACGAATATCAAATATTTCGTCTAGCCCTAAACCTCGTAAACGAACGTTAGTAATATAGTCCACATAGTCACTGAGAATTTCAGCATTCAAACCAATCATGGAACCGTCTCTAAACAAATATTTAGCCCAGTCTCGCTCTTGCTCCGCTGCTTCGCGGAAAATCTCTATCACTTCGTCTTTACATGATTCAGCAATAGCCACCATCTCTGGATCATCTTGACCACTCGCCATTAAGTTGAGCATGTGTTGAGTACCTGCCAGGTGCAAGGCTTCATCACGGGCAATTAGCTTAATAACTTTAGCGTTACCTTCCATTATAGCCCGCTCCGCAAAAGCAAAGCTGCAGGCAAAGCTTACATAAAAGCGCACAGCTTCAAGCACATTGACCGAAGCAATGGTCAGGTAAAGCTGACGTTTTAGCGCAGTTAAACTTACGATGACCTTTTTGTCGTTGATCTGATGGACACCTTCTCCTAGCAGACTGTATTGGCTGCACATCTCAATAAACAGGTCATAATAACGGGTGACTGTTTCTGCACGTTTTACAATTTCTGGATTATCGACGATGTCGTCAAATATGACACCTGGATCAGACACCACATTACGAATAATATGAGTGTAGCTGCGGCTATGGACTGTTTCACTAAACGACCAAGTTTCAAGCCAAGTTTCAAGTTCTGGTAAAGACACTACAGGCAAAAATGCAATATTAGGAGAGCGCCCCTGAACACTGTCTAGCAAAGTTTGATACTTTAAATTACTGAGAAATATATGCCTTTCGTGATCTGCCATGGCCATAAAGTCTTTGCGGTCAGTGGACAAATCAACTTCTTCTGGACGCCAAAAGAAAGATAATTGTTTTTCAATTAGTTTTTCAAAAATAGCATGACGTTGTTGATCATAACGGGCCACATTAACATTTTGACCAAAGAACATCGGTTCCTTTAACGCGTCATTTTTAACCTTATTGAAGGTAGAGTAAGCCATGGATATCTCGTAAGTATAAATTTAATTTAAAGAAATTCTAAGGCGGCGCTTGCTATAGCTTGCAAGCTCCACTTTCACAACCATCGTCTTGATCATCATTAGCACCGTCACGGGTGTTATGGTAGTACAACGTCTTAACACCATACTTATAGGCAGTAAGCAGATCTTTTAATAAGACCTTCATTGGCACTTTTTCATTTTCAAAACGCGCTGGGTCATAATTTGTGTTGGCAGAAATTGACTGATCAACAAATTTTTGCATGATGCCTACTAGCTGGAGATAACCTTCGTTAGAAGGAATACTCCAAAGCAACTCATAGGAGTCGCGTAAACACTTAAATTCAGGCACTACCTGCTTCAATATGCCATCTTTACTGGCCTTCACACTAACGTAGCCCCGTGGCGGTTCGATACCATTGGTACTATTGGTAATTTGACTAGACGTTTCGCAAGGCATCAAGGCAGTTAATGTACTATTACGCAAACCATGGTCTTTGATTTGCTGGCGTAAAGCGTCCCAATCTAACAACAGTTCCTGACTGCAGAATTTATCGACATCTTTCTTGTAGCTGTCGATAGGCATAATACCCTGTGAGTAAAAAGTATCACCATAAGCGGGACAAGCTCCTTGCTCTTGCGCCAAACGACTGGAGGCTTGTAACAGGTAATATTGCACTGCTTCAAACGTTTGGTGAGTGAGCGCATTACCCGAACCATCAGAATACCTAGCGCCGTTCTTGGCTAGGTAATAAGCAAAATTAGTGACACCTACTCCCAACGTACGGCGTTTCATACTCGCTTCATAGGCAGCTGGAACAGGGTATTCTTGGTAGTCTAGCAGGCTATCTAAGGCGCGAACGATAAGATCTGATAAGTTCTCTAATTCGCTCAAATCCTCTATAGCACCCAAATTAAAGGCCGATAGCGTACATAAGGCTATTTCGCCACTGGCATCATCAATGCCATTCAGTGGCGCTGTTGGTAGGGTAATTTCTAAGCATAGGTTACTTTGGCGTACTGGCGCTTTTTTCGGATCAAAGGCACTGCGCGTATTACAATGATCTACGTTTTGTAGGTATATACGCCCTGTTTGAGCACGCTCTTGGGCAAATTTACTAAACAAATTAACCGCTTTAACGGTGCGCTTACGAATATTTTCATCTGCTTCGTAGATGGCATATAACCGTTCGAACTCATTTTGGTCAGCAAAGAACGCGTCATATAGACCTGGCACATCTGATGGGCTGAACAAAGTGATATTGCCACCCTTTATTAAGCGGGTATACATCAACCGATTAAACTGCACACCATAGTCCATGTGACGTGCTCGATTTTCCTCTACCCCACGATTATTCTTTAATACCAATAATGACTCAACTTCTAAGTGCCAAATAGGATAAAACAAAGTGGCTGCACCACCACGAACTCCACCTTGAGAACAACTCTTAACAGCAGTTTGGAAGTGTTTAATAAACGGAATCATACCCGTATGGAATGCTTCTCCACCACGAATTGGGCTACCCAAGGCACGTAACCGACCAGCATTAATACCGATGCCAGCACGCTGACTAACATACTTAATAATGGCAGATGATGTGGCATTAATTGAATCTAACGAATCACCACACTCTATGAGCACACAAGAACTAAATTGGCGTGTGGGTGTACGAACACCTGCCATGATAGGAGTGGGCAGGGAAATCTTAAACAAAGATACGGCATCATAAAAACGCTGCACATAATCTAACCGCGTTGTTTTGGGATAGGTAGAGAATAAACAGGCTCCTACCAGCATGTACAATATTTGAGCACTTTCATGGATTTGACCCGTCACTCGATTCTGCACCAAGTACTTGCCTTCCATTTGCTTTACCGCAGCATAACTGAAGTTCATATCACGAGAGTGGTCTAAATACCCGTTCAGCTGATCAAGTTCAGTTTCGGTATAATCTTTCAACAAGTCACTGTCATAGCGTTTGAGCGCTACCATTTTTTTCACATGCTCGCCTAGGTGTGGCGGTTCAAAACAGCCAAAAGCTCGTTTACGCAGATGAAAGATGGCCAATCGGGCCGCCATGTATTGGTAGTCGGGTGTCTCTTCAGAAATCAAATCAGCAGCAGACTTAATGATAGTTTCGTGAATGTCCGCCGTACGGATACCATCAAAGAACTGGATATGTGCTTTAAGCTCTACTTGAGAAACCGACACATTCTCCAAGCCTTCTGCGGCCCAGTCGATGACACGGTGAATCTTTTCTAGGTCGATTTTTTCTTGTCGTCCGTTACGCTTTGTGACCATCAAATCTTGCATTGATCTGCCTATATTTTTTGTTGATTTTCACTCTTTTCCAGCTTTACAACTGGAGGCCTTTGGTATATTTAGAAGATTTCAGCAAATAGTGAAAAAATATATTTAATCACTATATATTGTGCCTAACAACAGAATATAACACTAAATATAGACATTTGGCTTGATAAAATCAAGTTAAATTGTAGCCCTAAAAGCCCAAAAAACCAGCCCACTGCTCTTGACAAAGAGCCAAGCCAGACCAACAGTGAGTCTTACGACAAAAGTGTATTTGTTTTTTTTGTAACTATAAAACACACTACTATTTTGAGAAAATATGGGATTGATACAAGCCTCCTGATACAATAGAAAGTTCTGAATAAATGGCCACTAAAGGAATTATTAGTCTATGTCTCAAATCACAATTGATGTTGGTGACCTGTCAGTAAGCAACTCTTTACCATTCACACTATTTGGCGGAATGAACGTTCTAGAGTCCAAAGATCTTGCTCTAGAAATTGCTGATCATTATGTAACCGTAGCTACCAAACTTGGCATCCCCTATGTATTTAAAGCCTCTTTTGATAAAGCCAATCGATCATCAGTCAATTCCTTTCGTGGCCCAGGCCTTGATAAAGGATTAGAGATTCTAGCGGCAGTAAAATCTACCTATAACGTTCCTATCATTACCGACGTTCATGAACCACACCAAGCCCAAGCCGCTGCAGAGGTGGCCGACGTCATTCAGTTACCCGCATTTCTGTCCCGCCAAACTGATCTAGTGGTTGCTATGGCAAAAACTCAAGCTGTCATTAACATTAAAAAAGCCCAGTTTTTAACACCTAATGAAATGGCACACATTATTACTAAGTTTAAGGAAGCCGGTAACGAAAAATTGATGCTGTGCGAACGGGGTAGCAGTTTTGGTTACAATAATTTGGTAGTGGATATGCTGGGTTTTGGCATTATGAAAGAGTTTGGCCATCCGTTATTATTTGACGTAACACATGCATTACAGATACCTGGTGGGCAGGCCCATGCTGCTGGTGGCAGGCGTTCTCAAGTCACGCAACTTGCATTAGCAGGTATGTCACAGGGTATTGCCGGTTTGTTTCTTGAGGCTCACCCAGACCCAACTAAAGCCAAGTGTGATGGCCCGTGCGCCCTGCCACTGGCGCAGCTAGAGGGTTTTTTACGCCAAGTCAAAGCGATAGACGATTTAGTGAAGTCGTTGCCAATACTTAATACTCAAAGTTAAGTGGGCACCCTCAAGTTCCTGAGAGCACAAAATCTACTGCAGTCGGCGTATGCTCGTGCTGATGATGCCAAGATTCAGTCGCCTGCCAGTGACTTACCCACTCAGTATCTAGCTGAGGCCTTGCTAGCAGCCGCTGTTTACGAACATGTAAAGGTGTATCTACAAAAATTGACAGATGATTCATGTCACGCAAGGGCTTACTAAAAGAAAACACACCATCAACGATTAACACCCCTTCAGGCAACAATTCGACAGCTTGATCATTTTCACCTTCAAGCCAGTGGAACGGCTTATAAATGGCACTAAGACCACCGTTCAAAGGCCTTAGCACATTGTGCCTGAATGCCTCCACATTAAAATATGCTGCACGAGCTTGAAGCTGCTGTAGCTGTGATCTTTGCTCTGCACTTAGAGGACGGTAAAATTCATCTAATTTGAGTACTTGAGGGTTTGCCCACGGCCCTATTTGGGCAGCTAATGCATGGCATAAGGTAGATTTCCCTGCACCACCACAACCATCTACGGCTATGACTAACAGCTTACCTTGCTGGTAACGAACTTGAGCTAATTTAGCAATGCGTTGAATTTGCTCGAACCACATTTTCCCTCCATGGAAAACGTCTAACTAGACAATTAAAAACAAAAAGAAGAATAACATACGCTCTTAACATGTGCAGATCTAACTGGATTAAACCATAAATAAACTTTAGCGTTAGCGCTTGCTTAAGTGTAATTTGTTACCTAATATTATTGTCCGTACCCTAAAGATAACGTTACTGCCTATGCTTTTAGTCATTTCACCAGCCAAAACCTTAGATTTTGAAACTCCAAGCCACACACAGTTGTCTAGCCAAGGAAACTATCTAGCTCAAGCTCAAGATTTAATCAACGTGTTGGCTCCAATGCCGCCCCAAGACATCGCTCAGCTAATGAAATTAAGTGATAAATTAGCAGCACTTAATACCGCACGTTACGGCAGCTGGCACACACCTTTTACGGTTGATAACGCCAAACAAGCCATCTTAGCCTTTAAAGGAGATGTTTATACTGGTTTAGAGGCTCACACGTTAACCGATGCTCAACTTGAGTTTAGTCAATCCCATATGCGTATATTATCTGGTTTATACGGTTTATTGAGGCCTCTAGATTTAATGCAGGCATACCGTTTGGAAATGGGCACAAAATTAGACAACCCTAAAGGCAAAGATCTTTATGCCTATTGGGGCAACACCCTCACACAAGGGCTGAACCAGTTACTAGAACAAGACACCAGCCCCATACTAATTAATCTTGCTTCTAACGAATACTTCAAAGCTATAGTGACAAAAGAGTTAACTGGGAGATTAGTGACACCCGTATTTAAAGATCGTAAGAATGGTAATTATAAAATTATTAGTTTCTTTGCTAAAAAAGCTCGCGGTATGATGGCCCGCTTTATCATCGAAAACCAACTCACAAACGTAGAAGACCTTAAGGCTTTTGATAAGGCTGGCTACTACTACAGTGAACTACAAAGCACTGAAAACCAATGGGTATTTTTACGAGAAGAAGTTTAGGCTGTGCTTAATTAGGCCATATTAGGCTAAATGAAGCCCAAATAAGTGACGTTAAGCTATCCACAAGCATAAAACCCCATAACGCCCTGCTTTACCAATGAAAATAAGGCTCAAACAGAGCCTTTTTGACCAGCCCAAATACCCTGCAGCTAAACAAAAACCATCACCTATTATTGGTAGCCAGGTTAGGAGGAGTAACCATGCACCATGGTTATTTAACTGGCCAACACGCTTGGATGATAAGACAAATATGTTTTTAAAACGGCCACTAATTTTTTGCCTAGGAGCAGTTTCGCGCTGCTGTCGTTTTTCTTGTTGCTTGCGCCTTAACCTAAAGGCCAAAAAGCCACCCATCAATAAGGTAATGTAAGCTCCTAACGTATTCCCTAAACTAGCGATAAACCACAACCAAAAGGCATTCTCTGGCTGGTCTATGAGCATTCCCGCCAGCAAAATTTCAGACCCCCCTGGCAACAAGGTAGCGGCTAAAGCGCTATATACAAATAAAGCAAACCAAGACACTCCGTTTAACTCACTGGGTAAATAGATTCTGCGTACATATGCAATTCTTGAAGAATGGCAACTTTGACAGGATCAGTCGTACTGTGGCCCAATTCATTTAGTTCTTTTGCAAAGTGTTCGTAGGTGCGCGCTCCTGAAGTATTAGAATTAAGCAACCGCTCATTTCGAAACTCCTCCCATGCTTGATTTTCGTCATCACTTAACAACTCTGGATAGTTGCGAGCTTTTAAGCGAAAAAGCATTGTTTCTAGACGTTCATCAGCAAAAGAAAACACTCCTTCGTTCCAGCTTTCTGGGCCTTTTTGATGCACCTGTTGCATCAGCTTACGGTCTTTGTCACTAAAGAAACCGCCACCATAAAGTCCTGCATCTGGGTCTACAGCAGCAAAATCAGGACGTTTAGCAAAGGCTTCAACTAAGGCCTGACATAATGCCTTATCTTGCTGTAAATACTGTAAATGCACCTGACATTGAGTTTTATCAATACTATATTTTTGGGCTTGTGCATCAGCTAAAGTTTGTACCGGGGCCACCACCGGGCATTTATTAACATGTATTTCTTTCACTGCCGGGCGCACAGTGCCCAAAGGGAGCCCCCCTTTCCGGCTGAACAGCAGTTCTTGTAGCTGTGCTGAACTATAGCCTTGCCACAAACTTGGATCTTGACGCAGATCAAACACCAGTACGCCATTGTTATTACTTGGATGCTTTGCAAAAGCACCCACTAATGACAAATAGCCGTTGTCGCGTCCGTACATTGAAGACACGTGCAAAACTGGCTTTTGCATTTGTAGATCCAACTGTTCCCATACTTGAGCTTTATGTTTAAGCTGAAATACATAGCCATACAGTCGGGGCTGGGCTTTTTTAATTAAACGAGCCAGTTCAATAGTCGCGCGTACATCGGCTAGGGCATCATGAGCATTAGCGTGATCTATACCGTTAGCAGGAGCAAGCTGGTCTAGTTTTAACACCAGTTCACCGGCTTCATTGCGGGGCCAGTTAATGCCTTCAGGACGGATAGCTGCAGCTGTCCTTACTAAATCGATCAAATCCCAGCGACTATTACCGCCCTGCCATTCACGAGCATAGGCATCTAAAAAGTTACGATACAGGCCGAAGCGGGTAAATTCATCATCAAAGCGCAAACTGTTATAACCTAAGCTGCAAGTACCAGGCATGCTCATTTGGTCATTAATAAGGCCCATAAATTCAACTTCTGGCAGACCTTCTTGCAGGCATTTTTGGGGTGTAACACCAGTTACCAAACAGGCACCCACAGATGGCAAGTAATCATCCGCAGGGCGGCAATACCACATCATGGGCTCGCCAATCGGGTTAAAGTCTAGGTCAGTCCGAATAGCTGCAAATTGTGAAGGGCGATCCCATCGGGGGTCCAGACCAAAGGTTTCGTAATCATGCCATAGCAAGGTTTGAGTTTGGTCTGATTGGTAGGCCACGCAAGAGCTCCTTAAGGGCGGTGCCGGCGGTTACCGGCGATAGGTTTGTTCTACGAATGGCATTTTACACACTCTGCAAGGCAATTGCTTGCCACGCACCAGTGCAAACACTTGCGTGTCAATAGCGCTATAGAAACTATCAAGATAACCCATGGCAAGGGGTGCACCCAAACTAGGCCCAAATCCACCCGAGGTGACTAGCCCTATGACATTACCATCGACTGTAACCAGTTGAGCTCCCTCACGCACAGGCGCCTTACCTTCTGGCAGTAAACCAACACGGCGTCGTGTTGTTCCATTGACTATTTCAGCAAGAATAATATCTGCACCGGGGAAACCACCTTCGCGATCTCCGCCAACACGTCGACTTTTTTGAATACCCCAATTTAAATTAGCACAAATGGGCGTTGTATGTGGGTTTAGATCATGTCCGTACAAACACAAGCCTGCCTCTAAACGTAATGAGTCACGAGCACCTAAGCCTATCCATTCGACCTCATCAAATGCCAACAAAGCTGCAGATAGGGCTTCGGCACGGTCATTGGGTACAGAAATTTCAAACCCATCTTCGCCCGTGTAGCCAGCGCGACCAATAAAACAATCGTGTCCCAAAATAGAGACTGCTTTAGCATCCATAAAGCGCATGTCTGCAACTTCTGGAGCCAGGCGAGCCAGCACTTCACCAGCCATCGGGCCCTGCAAAGCAAGCAAAGATCGGTTATCAAGTACTTCTACCTTAATGTCACTACCAAAATGAGCCCGCATATGGGCAATGTCTTGCTCCTTACATCCTGCGTTAACCACAACAAAAAAATGATCACCTGCATTGGTAACCATCAAATCATCCATGATGCCACCTTTATCATTAGTGAAAAAGCCGTAGCGCTGGCGTCCAATGGCAAGGGCCACATAATCAGCTGGAATTAAACTTTCTAATGCCAAAGCCACTGCTTTCATTGACTCCCCTGTCAGGCGCACTTGGCCCATATGGGAAACGTCAAACAAACCTGCTTTAGCACGGCAATGCAGGTGTTCTTGTTTTACACCCATAGCATACTGCACAGGCATGTCGTAGCCAGCAAAAGGAACCATTTTGGCTCCTGCTTCAATATGCATGGCATGAAAAGGGGTAGTTAACAAAGAATCAGACATAGGCTTCTCTCGGCTTTAATTGATGTTAATGGTCGATAATAATTATAAGCAAGTTTCCTATAGGAAACAAATTTTCTTTAAAGGCCTTGTGACACACCAACAATTTATCGCGCCACTATCCACAAAACTAGTGCGTCCTGCTCACTTAAGCTCACTAAAGCATGACCCATATTAGCGTCATAATACATACTATCACCGGCCACCATTACTACTGGCTCATAAAACTCCGTATATAGTGCCAGCTCGCCTTCCAACACCAATAAAAACTCCTCACCTTCGTGACGAACCCAATCACCAAAATCATCAAAACTACGTGCCCGAACCCGAGTTTTAAAGGGCACCATTTTTTTTCTAGCAAGTTCTGTTGATAACAGTTCGTGTTCATAAGTGCTTGTTGGATGCGGTGTACCTTCACCTGCTTGTGTTAGCACTCGCCTACCAGAAGCCATGGTACTGCGGGGTTTAGCAAAAAGCTGGGGAATGTCAATCTGTAACCCATTGGCGAGTTTTTGCACTGCTGTAAAAGTTGGTGAAATTTGCTCATTTTCAATCTTAGACAGTGTTGAGCGAGCTAAACCTGTTCTTTGGCTGGCCTCTTCTAAGGTTAAACTCAAACTCTGGCGAATTTCTCGCAAGCGTTTTCCTAACTGCAGCGGCTCTACATTAGTTTGCAGGCCAGAACCTGACTCAATCTTTAACTCTGGCATATCGGGTTGTTCTACGGGCATGGTATGACTCGATAATTAAACTATATAGCAGCCATGCTAACACGGGGCCCGACTGGCGTCATTTCAGGGCCCTCAAGAGTTAAAATGCAACCTACGTAATGGGGAAATATTTCCTATATGCTAATTTATTGATTGAAAGCATTTGTAATGATATGCTGGCGGTTAATTATATTAGTCTGCTAACAGCTAGCTATTAAAGCCCCTTAATAATCAATATCAGGAACCAACAATTATGAGCAACATTCCTGCTGAATTGCTTTACACCAACTCCCACGAATGGTTAGCCAACAATAACGATGGCACTGTTACTGTAGGCATCACCCACCACGCTCAAGAATTATTGGGTGATATTGTATTTATTGAAGCCGCAGACGTGGGCCGCCAACTTGACGCGGGCGAAGAATATACTGTTATTGAATCAGTTAAAGCGGCGTCAGACTCATACTCTCCTATCGCTGGTGAGATCATTGCTTTTAACGACGCTTTAGAAGACGCACCTGAAACGGTTAATGAAGACCCTTATATTGAGGGCTGGATTATGAAACTAAAATTAGCAGATGACGCTGACTTAAGTACCCTTCTTAGCTGCGAAGCCTATGCCGACGTTGTTGCCAGCGAAGGATAAAACACAACTTCTAGCACTCAAAGCCCATCGTTTATAGGCTTTGAGTGCTGTTAATTGCATCAACTGAGCACTTTTTATGTCTGCACCTAACTTTGCCCTTACTCCTATCTCACAACTTCTTCAAAATAACGCCTTTATTGGCCGTCATATTGGTGCCAGTAATGCTGACAATGAGGCTATGCTAAGCCACCTCAAAGTGGGGAGCATTGATGAATTGTTAGACCAAACAGTGCCTGACAGTATCAGGTTGCAACAACCATTAGATTTACCTCAGTCGCAATCTGAAGTAGACACTTTAGCCCAACTCAAAGAAATGGCCAGTAAGAACATCGTTAATGTGTCTTGCATTGGGATGGGCTACAGCAATACGCTAGTGCCTAACGTTATTTTACGTAATGTCACAGAGAACCCTGCTTGGTATACTGCTTACACACCCTATCAACCAGAAATCGCCCAAGGCCGCTTAGAGTCACTACTTAACTACCAGCAGATGATCATGGATCTTACTGGCATGGAGTTATCTAACGCTTCTTTACTCGATGAAGCTACGGCAGCTGCGGAAGCTATGGCTTTATGTAAACGGGCCAATAAAAAGAAGAGTGTCACCTTCTTTGTTGATGAAAACACCCATCCACAAAATTTTTCTGTAATGCGTACTCGGGCAGAATACTTTGGATTTGACATTGTTACTGGCAACCCAGCAACAGATCTAGCCCAACACGATGTTTTCGGTGTCATGGTTCAGTACCCAGGCAGCGATGGATCCATTTGTGATTTAAAGAGTATTATTGATGCAGCCCATGAACAAAAAGCGCTCGTTGCTGTAGGTGCAGACATTATGAGCTTAGTGCTACTGCAATCGCCAGGACAGCTCGGTGCAGACGTGGTGTTTGGTTCCAGCCAACGTTTTGGAGTCCCTTTAGGTTTTGGTGGCCCACATGCCGCATTTTTTGCCAGTAAAGACAAATACAAGCGCTCTATTCCAGGCCGTATTATTGGGGTTTCTATTGATACAAAGGGTAAGCCTGCTCTTCGTATGGCTATGCAGACCCGTGAACAACACATTCGCCGTGAAAAAGCCAACTCCAACATTTGTACGGCCCAAGCACTATTAGCTAACATGTCTTCTTTTTATGCGGTTTATCATGGCCCAGTTGGATTGCGTACCATTGCAACTCGCATTCAACGTTTTACCGCTATTTTAGCTGCACAACTGGATACCTTAGGCTTCCCTGCAACTAACAAAACCTTTTTTGATACCTTAACTTTGGCTACCAACGGTCAGCAAGATGCCATTTATCAACGCGCCCTAGATGCAGGTTATAACCTCCGTAGGGTTGGCACTGACAGCTTGGGCATTAGCCTTGACGAAACTACCAAAGCCACTCACATTGAAGGTTTATTAAACATCTTTGCAGGAGGTCAAGTAGATTTTGACCTAGCCTCGACAGACGCTTTATGCAGCAGCATTAATATGGGTATGGCTGCTGAAATAATGCGTGAGGATGCCATTTTAACGCACCCTGTTTTTAATAGTTACCACAGCGAAACAGACATGTTGCGCTACTTGAAAAGGTTAGAAAATAAGGATTTTTCTTTGGTCCATGGCATGATCCCTTTGGGTTCGTGCACCATGAAACTAAACGCAACTGCGCAAATGGCATCAGTAACCTGGCCTGAATTTTCCAACATGCACCCATTTGCACCTGTGGATCAAACCCACGGCTATATGGAGCTAATTCGTTCCTTAGAAGCTCAGCTGGTAGAAATTACTGGTTACGACAAAGTGTCTATGCAGCCTAATTCTGGTGCCCAAGGAGAATATACAGGCCTGGTGGCTATCCGTAAGTACCAAGCAAGCATTGGCCAGGGTCATAGAAACATTTGTATCATCCCTAGTTCTTCTCACGGCACTAATCCTGCCAGTGCTGCCATGGTAGACATGAAAGTAGTGGTTGTAGGCTGCGACGACCTAGGTAATGTTGATGTAGCAGAACTTAAAGCCAAGTCAGAAGAGCATGCAGAGCAATTGTCTTGCTTAATGATCACCTATCCTTCCACCCATGGTGTTTATGAGGAAAGCATTGTAGAAATTTGTCAGATTATTCATGATAACGGTGGTCAAGTTTATATGGATGGTGCCAATATGAATGCTCAGGTAGGCATCAGTAAGCCTGGTTTAATGGGTTCTGATGTATCCCATCTTAACTTACATAAAACCTTTGCCATTCCTCACGGTGGTGGTGGCCCGGGCATGGGCCCCATTGGCGTAAAAGCTCACCTTGCCCCGTTTCTACCAAACCATCCGGTAATCCCTGTGCACGGTAACGATAATGGTAACGGTGCTGTTTCTGCAGCTCCTTATGGTAGCGGATCGATTTTACCGATTTCTTGGGCTTATATTAATTTGTTAGGCTCTGAAGGTTTACAACAATCAACAGCCCAAGCAATTTTGAATGCTAACTACATGGCTGAGCGTTTAAGCGAACACTTCCCAATTTTGTACCGAGGTCGGAATGACCGTGTAGCACATGAGTGCATCATTGATATTCGCACGCTGAAAGAGACCACAGGCATTAGCGAAGAGGACATCTCTAAACGACTAATGGACTATGGTTTCCATGCACCCACGATGTCTTTCCCTGTAGCAGGCACATTGATGATTGAGCCCACAGAATCTGAACCAAAGCGTGAAATTGATCGTTTTTGTGATGCTATGGCTAGCATTCGTGAGGAGATTGCTAAGATTGAATCTGGTGAGTGGAGCCCTAAGCACAATCCACTAAAGATGGCCCCACATACCCAGTCAGACTTAGCCAGCCATGGATGGAACCGTGGCTATTCTCGCACTGTTGCTGCCTTCCCAACTGCAGCCACCTTGGATGCTAAATTTTGGCCTACAGTCAATCGTATAGATAACGTTTATGGCGACCGCAACCTTATTTGCTCTTGCCCTCCAATTGCAGCTTACGAGGACTAATTAGTCCCTGCGCATCAGCCCCAGAAAAGCAGCAATAGAAACCTACGTTAGGTTTACTAGGCGCAATTCTGGGCTGGCTATTTTTAACCCCTTAGTCCACATTTCATCCGCTCTATGCGGATTTTTTATGCCTGTCAATATAACTTTGCAACCCAGACTTGACAAAGGCTTAATTTAGCCATTGACCCATACCAATTTTTACTATATTTTGCGCGTAAATCACCCACTTAATATGATCCTTAATAGGGGACCCGTGAGAGCACTGAATCAATTTCTACCTTTATATTTAAGCTGCACACTTTTGCTTATGGGCAATGGCTTGCTATTTATAATTATTCCTATGAGTATGCGCTTAGATGGCCATGGTACAGACTCCATTGGCTTGGTCATGTCGCTTTATTTTGTTGGCATGTTATTGGGTTCTATATACGGCAGACACCTTATCAGCCGTGTGGGTCATATTCGTATTTTTGCTGCCTGTGCAGCCGTCGCTACAATGTCTGCTTTGTTGCATAGCATTTGGTCTGTGCCTATTGTGTGGGGCGTATTGCGGATGCTGATTGGTTTTACTAATGCGACCTTTTTTATGACTATGGAAACATGGTTGAGCGAGAGTTCGACAAGTGAAAATCGCGCTACGGTATTTGGCAGCTATCAATTTGTCACCTATTTTGGTCTAGCACTTGGCCAGTTAATGCTTAACTTTGCTGAGCCAAAAGATCCTATCCTCTATATTTATGTGGCCATGTTGTTTTGTTTATGTATGATTCCAGTGCTTATGAGCCGCTCTGGCGGCCCACGCATTAACGAAGCTGAAGCCATGCCATTACGGACACTTTACCGAGCGTCTCCGTTGGGTGTTGTTGGCATCATGATTTCTGGTATTTGTTTAGGTGCCTTTTATAACATGAGTAGTGTGTACGGTGCTGATGTAGGTATGACCAAAAGCCAAATCGCCACTTTTATGAGCGCTACGATGGTAGGTGGATTTTTATTACAATTCCCCGTGGGCAAACTGGCTGAT
>CAJXEN010000024.1 GCA_913052465.1 uncultured Oceanospirillaceae bacterium | reverse complement strand
GGACTTTAGCAGATTCTACCATCCTTGGCAAGGCACGTAGGGCATGACTCACATAAAACCCCTATCGGCAAATGACACCCACTCACTCGCACCCACTACAAAATGATCTAAGATACGAATATCAACAAGCGCTAGGGCATCCACCAAGGCTTTAGTAATAAGTCTATCGCTGGCACTAGGTTCCGCCACACCTGAGGGGTGGTTGTGAGCCAATATTACCGCTGCTGCGTTTTTGGCTAAAGCCAGCTTGACCACTTCTCGTGGATAAACACTGGCACTATCTATAGTGCCTTGGAACAACTCTACAAACTCTAACAACCGGTGCTGGTTGTCTAGCAATAACACGCAAAAAACTTCCCTTTTGTAGTGGCCTATCTCACATTGTAAGTAAGTGCCTACTTTTATACTTGTGTTTAGATCTATGCACTCTTTGAGGTGTGACTTTTGAAGCCTTAAACCTAACTCTCTCACCGCCTGTAACTGCACATATTTGGCGGGCCCAACCCCTTGTTGCAAACAAAAATCTTCTACTTTTACATTCAACAACTCATGCAGCCCTCCAAAGCGAGACAACAATTGGCGTGCCACGTCCACTGCCGACAAGCCCACAGTGCCCGTGCGTAAAAAAATAGCAACCAACTCTGCATCAGTTAAATATTTGGGCCCAAGATTTAGTAACCGCTCCCTTGGTCTTTCTGTCACGGGCCATTGTGAAATCGCCATTGCATCCATGCTCCTAATCCATTAGGTTAATGATTAAAGCATAGCAGCCCATAACTAGTTTTCCACCATGACCCAACTTACAGACACCCACAACAACACCAATGACGGCTTACAAACGTTATTTAAAAATTTACCCGGCATGGCTTACCGCTGTATTAACTTGCCCCATTGGCCCATGAGTTTTGTGAGCGAGGGCTGCGAAGCTTTGTGTGGCTATAAAAGTCAAGAACTGGAATCACAATCCATTTTGTGGGGCGAGTTTACTCACCGTCATGATGTGGCAGAAGTCGACAGGCAAGTGCGCGCAGCGGCCTATCTTGGCCAACCTTTTGAAGTTGAATACCGCATAGTGCCTCGAACTGGCCCTCATAAGTGGGTGTGGGAACGAGGTAGGGTAGTGGACAAACTTGATGATGGCACTGCTATTATTGAAGGTTTCATCACCGATATTACTAGCCTGCGTCATGCAGAGCGCATGGTTAATGAACAACGCGAGCAACTGGCTCATGTTGAACGCCTCAATACCCTTGGGGAAATGACTGCAGCTATCGCCCATGAACTCAACCAACCGTTAACGGCTATCGCCATGTACAGCCAGTCGGCTAAACTATTGGCACAGCAAGGACAGCACGAAGAATTACTGCAAGTGCTGGATAAAGTAGCTCAACAATCCCACCGTGCTGGCGCAGTGATTGAGCGCATGCAAGCCATGAGCTACCAATCTAGCCATCAGCAAGATGAGATAAATCCAACCGTATTGTTAAGAGAAATTAAGGATTTGGCAGAGATTGAGGCACAAGTAAGGCACTTTACAATTGACTTAAAAATTCCCCAGTACTTGCCGCTAATTTGTTGTGATCCGATTCAAATTCAACAGGTTATTCTGAACCTATTACGTAATGGCATGCAGGCTATGCAGACCAATCAATGTGCCCCCGGCAGCGCTATTCAGTTGAGCGCCTTAGTTGACCAGCAACAGTTATGGATAAATGTAATCGATGAAGGTACTGGCATCGAGGAATGCATGGCTGACAAATTATTTTTGGCCTTTGCTTCAAATAAAAACACGGGTAAAACGGCTGGCATGGGCTTAGGCTTAACCATCGGTAAAGCCATCATAGAAGCTCACGGAGGACGCCTTAATTACCGTAATTTATCATCCACTGGGGCACACTTTTACTTCAACTTGGCTGTCGCTAAGCCGTTATCAAAATGAGCCAATACGTTTTTATTGTTGATGATGACCCTGCCGTACGTGATGCCATTAGTTTGTGGCTGGGTTGCCATCACTATCAAACCCTTTGCTTTGAAAACGCGATACAGTTTACCCAACAATTCACTACCAACTTAAACGGCTGCATTATTGCAGACATTCGGATGCCAGGCATGGATGGTTTAGAACTACAGGCGCATCTCAATAACATTGGTTGTCGGTTACCACTAATTTTCATTACTGGGCATGGCACTGTACCTATGGCTGTGGAAGCTATGCGCAGTGGCGCACTGGATTACTTGCGCAAGCCTGTGAATGAACAACAGTTGTTGCATCAAGTGGCCGAAGCTTTCGCCACAGATCAAGCACACAGCCAACAACAACAGTTAGCTCTTGCACGCCATACACAGTTCAATAGCCTTACCAAAAGAGAACAGCAGGTTGCAGCGTTAGTTGTGGATGGTTGCGCCAACAAAATGGTTGCTGCTGAACTAGGCATTAGTGACCGAACAGTTGAAGTGCATCGCGCTAGCGTGATGACTAAACTAAAGGTTAAAACTGTACCTGAGTTGGTTAAAACCTACCTTACGATCACAACCTAGACCCTTATAAATGCCTAAACTACGGGTTTTCCACAATACCTATCAACCTTCATTTAGGCTAGCCTGTTGGTCATCAAGTGAACATTTACCCTAGACAAACTAACGAGGTGTGCCATGAGTAAACAACGTGTTGCTATTATTGGTGCTGGTCCAAGCGGCTTAGCACAACTGCGAGCCTTTCAATCTGCCCAGGCCAAGGGTGCAGATATTCCTGACATCGTGTGCTTTGAAAAACAAGATAATTGGGGTGGCTTGTGGAACTACACTTGGCGTACTGGTGTGGACCAATATGGTGAACCTGTTCATGGCAGCATGTACCGCTACCTTTGGTCGAATGGCCCTAAAGAAGGTTTGGAGTTTGCAGACTACTCGTTTGATGAGCACTTTGGCCGTGAAATTGCTTCCTTCCCACCTCGTGCCGTATTATTCGATTACATAGAAGGCCGTGTTAAAAAGGCCGATGTACGCAAGTACATTCGTAACGTAGCATACGATAAAAGCTCTGACACCTTCACCGTAACTGCAGAAGACCTACCTAACAACAAGCAATATCAACAAGAGTTCGACTTTGTTATTGTCTCTAGCGGTCACTTTTCTACACCCCATGTGCCTGAATATCCTGGTTTCAATCACTTTGGTGGCCGTATCATGCACGCCCACGACTTCCGTGACGCGCTAGAATTCAAAAATAAAGACGTATTGATCTTAGGCACTTCTTATTCGGCAGAAGACATTGGTTCCCAATGCTGGAAGTATGGCGCCAAAACCATTACCGTAGCTCACCGGACCGCACCCATGGGTTATGACTGGCCAGATAATTGGCAAGAAGTGCCTGCCTTGGAACGGGTTGATGAAAATACCGCTTATTTCATTGACGGCACATCAAAGCAAGTGGATGCCATCATCCTATGCACAGGCTACATTCACCACTTTCCATTTATGGAAGAGTCTCTCAAACTAAAAACCAATAACCGTTTGTATCCAGTGGATTTATACAATGGTGTCGTGTGGCAACATAATCCTAAATTGCTTTATTTAGGCATGCAGGACCAGTGGTACACCTTTAACATGTTCGACGCGCAAGCTTGGTATGCAAGGGATGTAATCATGGGCCGTGTAGGTTTGCCTACACAACCAGAAATGCAGCAAGACATTGATGCTTGGCGCGAGCAAGAAGACGCCTGTGCTGACGACTACGCAGCCATTGCCTTCCAAGGCCGTTACACAATGGAACTCATGGCGATGACTGACTACCCAGCCATCGATTTGGAAGATTGTAACCAAGCCTTTTATCAATGGAAAAAACACAAAAAACTAGGCATCATGACGTTCCGTAACCACGGCTATAAATCTGCCTTAACGGGTAAAATTGCGCCTCCACACCATACTCCTTGGCAGGATGCACTGGATGACTCACTAGCCTGCTATTTGGGCAAGGGTGAAGAGTGATACTAAGCTTAAGCTGGATAAACTAGGTAAAAGCCAAGTGGTTGGTAAGCGGCAGTGTGCCAGTAATGGTCACTTCCACCTTATCACCAGGTTCTAAAAAGCGCATGGGGTTAAATCCCATGCCAACCCCAGCTGGGGTTCCTGTGGCAATCACATCACCCACTTCTAAGGTAATACCTGCCGACAAGGTTGATATAATAGTGGGTATATCAAAAATCATTTGGGCTATAGTAGCGTCTTGCCTTAGTTCGCCGTTTACTCTACAGGTAAGGCGCGAATCGTCACTTAATGGCCTACCGTAAGTGGGCGTGATGGCTGGGCCCATGGGGCCAAAACCATCTAAGCATTTACCGAGATGCCACTGGCTATGGCGTTTTTGTAAATCTCTAGCCGACACATCGTTATAACAGCTAAACCCAAACACGTGACGCCACGCATCCTGCTTAGAAATATTCACTCCTGCCTTGCCTATGACTAGCGCTAGCTCACCTTCATAATCGATCTTACGAGTCACCCCAGCGTGTAACGGTATGTTTTCTAATGGGCCTATGAGGGTGTTAGTAGCCTTGCTAAAAACTATGGGATATTTTGGAAGATCGGCGCTAATACCCATTTTATGCGCAATTTCTGCCGCATGATCGGCGTAGTTTTTGCCGATACAAAATACATTACGGCGTAAATGGGGCAACGGCGACCCTACTAATTCTGGTGTATAGCTGACACAAGCAATATGTTGCTCATACGCCGTTTGCACTAGTGCATCAAAGTCATCTTGTATGCTTTGGGGGCTATCTAATAAAGACCACATGTCAAAGCAGGGCACTGCTAAGCCTAAAATGCTGCTCGCCGCATCAATATCAATTAAGTGGTTATTGATAACGGCACCTAAACGACCTTGTTTTAGAGTGACATAATGCATGTTGATTGCTCCTGAATAATATATTGAAACCTTTGCACAAAGCAGATACCAAGATAAAATGGTTAAAACCAGCCTACTTACTTGTTGAAAAACTTGGTAATAGCTAGCTATTACCTGCATTTCCCGCCTCAATTAAACTGATTTTTCCTCATTTCTCTTTTGTCACCACTTTATGAAAAGGTCTCGTATCAATTTAATAGGTGTTCGTCGCATACCGAAGTTAAACAATTTTAGGTATAATACCGCTTCATTTAAGACCTAAGGCCGTATCAATACGACACCTTAGTCTATTTTTAATACCTTTACCTGTCATTAAGCAGGTGATTAAAAGGTCTAAGCTTTGGAGTATCTAATGAAGAGCCCAGTTAACGTTGTTATCACCGGTGCCGCCGGCCAGATTTCTTATTCTCTTATCTTTCGCATCGCCAAAGGCGAAATGCTAGGTAGCGACCAGCCAATCAACCTAAAGTTATTGGAAATTACTCCTGCTCTTGGCGCCCTTAATGGCGTAGTGATGGAAATTGAAGATTGTGCATCCCCGTTAGTGAACTCTATCACGCCTACAGATGACGCGGCAGTGGCGTTTGAAGATGCTCACTATTGCTTACTGGTTGGTGCTCGTCCGCGTGGGCCAGGTATGGAACGTAAGGACTTACTAGAAGCGAACGCAAATATCTTTACCGCCCAAGGCAAGGCGATTAACGACAACGCCAACCGCGACGTTAAAGTGTTGGTCGTAGGCAACCCAGCCAATACCAACGCCTGTATCGCTATGAAAAGCGCACCAGACCTAAACCCATTGCAGTTTACTGCCATGACTCGCTTAGACCACAACCGCGCCTTGACCCAGCTGGCCAATGCGACCAATGCAGGTGTGAGTGATGTGAAGAACTTGTGTATCTGGGGCAACCACTCAGCCACCATGTATGCCGATGTCACTAACGCAACCGTGAAAGGCCAAGCCGCAACGGACCTGGTAGACCAAAACTGGATCGACACAGACTTTATCCCAGTAATAGCCCAACGTGGCGCATCTATCATTAAGGCCCGTGGCGCCTCTTCTGCAGCCTCTGCTGCCAATGCCGCCATTGACCACATGCGCATCTGGGCTGCTGGTACGCACGATGGCGACTGGACCAGCATGGGTATTCCTAGTGACGGCAGCTACGGTATTCCTAAGGACCTAATATTCTCTTTCCCAGTCACTTGTCAGAACGGTGAATATAGTATTGTTCAAGGCCTATCAATTGATGCAGCAAGCCAAGCCTACATCGATAAGACTTGCCAAGAACTAGAAGAAGAGCGCGACGCTATTGCTCATTTAGTTTAGTTATTGGCCTTTGGCCAATCTGTATAAGCTATGTAAGTTATGTAAGTAGCTAAAACAAAAAACCGCCCAGTGGCGGTTTTTTTGGCTGTTACCATTGCGCATCAATTACTGATGTTCAATTTCAGCCTTTTCTTCTGCTCTATAAGACACAACAAGTGGCACTATAAGCATCACTGCCATGACCCAAAAACATACTGCCATACCCATGGGGCTGTCAGCGTAACTGAAGATAGCTTCTGCACCTTCCCAACTGGTAATTGGTGATGAATTAAACATGGTTAAACTCTCTTATTATTAATGTGTTAATGGACACAAACTAAACCTTAGCAGGTTTAGTTTGCACAGCTCACGTTATTGAGAGCGAATTTCTTCTGGATAGGCAATACCTTCCAGCTCGTTATCCATGCCGTCACGTTGTACACCGTCACCAGCGCGAAGAATACCCATCTTGTTGAACAACCAAGACAGTGCATAACCAGGAATAAAGCCGGTCGCAATCATTACTGCTGCGCCAACAACTTGACCTGTCATGTTAATGGCAGGCACATCAAACCCATCCCAAGAACTAAATCCTGGGTAACCACCTAAGAAGATACCAACAGCTAATAAGCCCCAAACGCCACACACACCGTGCACAGCTACAGCACCAACAGCATCGTCGATGCCCATTTTTTCAATCTGCTTAGCAGCCCAAGGACCTAAGTAACCACCAGCGAAGGCAATTGCAAATGCCAGTGGTGGATACCACAAATCAAGGCCAGCGGCGGCGGAGATGACGCCACATAAAGCACCAGACATCATCCAAAAAGGATCACGGGTACAGGCATAACATCC
This sequence comes from uncultured Oceanospirillaceae bacterium, assembly GCA_913052465.1. Taxonomy (GTDB): domain Bacteria; phylum Pseudomonadota; class Gammaproteobacteria; order Pseudomonadales; family Balneatricaceae; genus Njordibacter. Next base: position 14,671 of record CAJXEN010000024.1, on the reverse strand, counting down.
GATAATACCGCCAGAAACAGCCATTAAGGTGTTAAAGAGATATGCAGAAAGAGTAGTTGGACCTCCATAAATGTTCACCCAACCACCATTAGTACCGTAGTTATACAATACACAAGCACCGATGAAACCAAAGAAACCTACAACAATCAGCATCAAACCCGTAATGGTCATCGGTAAACTATGACCCCGGATGACGTTAGCACTGCCGTCTGCATTGAACTTGCCAATACGTGGGCCAAGGTTGATCAGAACTCCTAAAGCAAAGAAACCGGAAATGGTATGAACAACTCCAGATGCCACCGCATCATGATAGCCGAACTTGGTGACTAACCAACCCGCTGGATGCCAGCCCCAAGACGCTGCTAAGTTCCACACCACAGAACCTAAAATCACCGCCAAAACCACAAAAGCAGCCATGCGAATACGTTCAATAACTGCACCTGACAAGATGGACGCCGTAGTACAAGCAAACAGAGTAAAAGCACCCCAAAATACGCCTGTGGCTTGGTCTGCCATGTTAGGTCCCATGATGGCTGACATCGGCAAACCAAATTCACCCCAAACTGGGTCGTAGGTAAAGCCCTGCCACATGAATAGGTAGATCAACCAACCAAACATATAAAAGGTGGGAATCATGAACGCGAACGCGAGAATGTTTTTGGTACCAGAAGCCAATGAATGTTTAACTCTAGAGGCGCCCATCTCATACATGAGAAAACCTGCGTGAATTAGGATCATTATGGCGGTACACCAGTAATAAAATATTTCGAGGTTAGTATTGCTTAAACCTTGCAACGCCTCTATTGCTGCCTGCATTTCTTCAGGGGTCATTAGTCTCCCTCCATTTTTGTTGTTATTTTTAAGTTCACTAGCGCGTCAACTATGCGATGGGAGATTTAAATATATTCACACAAGCGATATACTTATTTCTCACATAAATCATAGTACCCACGATGCTATACCAACTTCAAATACAAAACCGCCATACTTTTACTCATAAAAATCAATAAATATCATCGGAATAGCCCTACATAACTGGCTGAGCGACAGATTTACTATGACAGACAAAAACGACATCAATTACAGAAAACCAAGCTGGTTGCAAAGAAATGTAAAGTATATTTACATAACAGCCCTATTAGTGTGGCTACCAATTTGGTTGTGGATTAGCTGGGTTACGTTAGCTGAACAGGCCCATAAAGACTTGCATCACCGAGTTTACGACGACTTGTCTTTGTTTGCTGACAGCCTTAATAGCGAACTCGAAAAATATCAATTTATCCCCAAAGTACTAATGCTTGATGCCAGCCTTGTGGCCCAGGCCACTAACAAAAGTTTAGTGGCCAATGCAGATCAATCCAACCAGCGCCTTCAGCACATTCGCCAAACGACCAATGCCGATGAAGTATTCATCATGGATGCCACGGGCACTACGATCGCCTCCACCAAATTAGAGAATATTGGCAATCGTTATCAACATAGCCCTTTTTATAGCTCGGCGAGGGCTGGAGGGTCGGGGGGCTTTTTTACTTTGGGCTTACATGCTGGCATACGTGGTTACTATTTTAGTGAACCCTTGTTTGAACCTGATACAGATGAGGTGGTTGGCATTATTGTGGTGAAAGTGAACATGGCCCGCCTAGAGCGTAACTGGCTCAATAAAGCTACTCCAATGCTAATTACTGATGAATATGGTGTGGTAATAGTATCAAGTACTCCTAGTTGGCTTTTTACAACCCGCTCTCCTCTTACTGAGGTACAAAAACATCACATTCGTGCTACTAGCAAATACCCGATGGTGTCTTTTCCTCTATTGCAAACCAAAGTACATAAGAACACCCCTTATGGACAAGTGGTAAGCTTACCCAAGGCTGGATTTAAGCGTGTATTAGAAGTCACGAAATCTATACCTGCATTAAACTGGACTATTTATGGTCAGGGTGATCTTGGTGCTGCAAAGCGCAGTGTTTATCAAGGCGCCGCTATTTCAACATTATTATGGGCGCTGCTGCTGAGCTTAGCCTATGTTGTTACACAGCGGCGCCTACAACTTTTAGAGACACTGCATCGGCGTGAAATTAATCAAAACCGCTTACAGCAAGCCAAGGATCAGCTTGAAACACGAGTCACTGAACGAACTCAAGCATTAGAGTCTAGTAACGATGAGCTTAAGCAGGCTCAGCAAGAACTAATACATGCAGCAAAGCTTGCCACCCTAGGCCAACTTGCCACCAGCGTTACCCATGAAATTAATCAGCCCCTTACTGCCATTTTGGTATCGGCTGAGAACGCAGAACAATGGCTTATTAGGCAAAAAACTGACAAAGCCTTGGATAATATTTTACAGATTAAGTCATTGGCCCACAAAATGGGTCTGATCACTTCTCATTTAAAAACCTTTGGCCGTAAAACTGATGAAAAAAATGAATGGGTATGCCCTCAAACTGCCCTAGACAACGCTTTGTCCTTACTTCTGCCTCGCATCAAGCTAGAAGGCGTTGAAACTTTGATAGACGATATGTCTGCAATAAAAGTATTGGCAAACGACGTACGCTTGGAGCAGGTATTTATCAACCTATTAACCAATGCCTTGGATGCTATGGAAAAAAGCATTTGCAAAAGACTGAGTATATACTTTCAAAAAAACTCATCAGAGACACTAAGCCAGGTGACTATTTATGTCAGTGATACCGGATCTGGAATAGATAGTGAGCACTTGCACCATTTATTTGATCCGTTTTTTAGCACCAAGGATGTTGGTGTAGGGCTAGGTTTGGGCCTTACCATATCGTACAGTATTATCAAAACTATGGGTGGAGAATTAAGTGCTATAAATTCCGCTGATGGTGCTGTATTTGCTATCCAGCTACAGGCCAAAAATCAACATTAGGCCTCATGCCTCATATAAGTAACGTGAAAATGCGCCACCAGAGAAAAACACATGAACTTACCCACTATATGTGTGGTTGACGACCACCAAGACATTCGTAATGCATTGGTTGAAATGCTGCAATTGGCTGATTATAAGACAGTTGCCTTTGCCAGTGCGAAAGATGCTCTAGCCACCCTCGACAAAACTTGGCAGGGCATCATTATTAGTGATATTCGTATGCCAAAAATGGATGGCTTTGAGCTGTTGGCTGCACTGCAAAAGTTAGATTTAGACTTGCCGGTAATATTGATTACCGGCCATGGTGATGTACAAATGGCACTCAGTGCTATTCGCAATGGCGCATATGATTTTATAGAAAAACCATTTCGCAGAGAACATCTTTTAGAAGTAGTTAAGCGCGGTTTAGATAAGCGGCAACTAGTGCTTGAAAACAGGCAGCTAAAAAATGCCATTGCCACTCAGCACAAGGAAACGATCATTGGTCAGTCGTCCATTATCACAGCCCTCAAGGAGAAGATTACCCGCCTGGCCAAAGCAGATGTTAACACCCTCATTTGTGGCGAAACAGGTACCGGTAAAGAATTAGCTGCCAGGCGTTTACATGAACAAAGTGACCGCAACAAGGGCCCCTTTGTTGCTATTAACTGTGCTGCACTACCTGAGTCGATGATGGAGGTGGAGCTTTTTGGCCACGAAGCTGGCGCTTTTACTGATGCTAAAAAGGCCCGCATTGGTAAATTTGAATACGCGCACCAAGGCACCATTTTTCTTGATGAAGTTGAGAGCATCCCCTTATCATTAGCAGTTAAAATATTGCGCGTGCTGCAAGAGCGTCAAATAGAGCGGCTAGGTTCAAATCAATCCATTGATATCGATATTCGTGTCATCGCAGCCACTAAAAGCGATCTAAAGCAGCTATCTGAAGATGGAGTTTTTAGGGAAGATTTATACTATCGCCTTAATGTTGTAGAACTACACTTACCTCCACTACGCCAGCGAGATCAAGATATTACTCTGCTATTTCGTTATTTTGTTGACCAGGCCAGTAGCCGTTTTAACATTACAGCACCTAACTTATCCCTGTATGTGATCGACACATTAATGCAGCATGATTGGCCTGGAAACGTGCGCGAACTCATTAACGTGGCTGAGCGATTTGTACTCACTGACACCCTTATCGACCAACGAAAGCTAGCCAATTGGCAATCTGACGTTCGCCACAGCAGCTTACCTAGCCGCTTAGAACGTTATGAAAAGCGACTTATTGAGGAAGCCTTATCACAAGCCCAAGGCTCCATTAAACGCACCTATGAGGGCCTAGGTATTGCACGAAAGACTTTGTACGACAAGTTGGCCAAGCATGGCCTTGATCGACATCGCTTTATGGATGACTAGGTAGCATTAAATAAGAGTGTGTAGATATCCGCACACTGAGGTTAATTAATGGGTAGATTAGGTAATATTACTAGTTGACAAATAAAAATATAATCTTATTTATCAGTTAGTTATGACCTGGCATTATACTTGCTATGTTAAAATTAGTAGTAACGCTACGAAACGATAATAATTTTAACAACGAGGTTCATCATGAAATTTTTTACAACATCTGCACTCGCTAGCGCCATGGCGCTAGCCCTTGTGGCGACCCCAGCCCAAGCCAGTGAGGTTTGCCAAGATGGCGAAATCGTCATTAAATTCAGCCATGTTACTAATACCGACAAGCATCCTAAAGGAATCGCTGCCACAGCCCTTGCTGAACGGGTTAACAGTGAAATGAATGGTAAGGTCTGTTTAGAAGTTTATCCAAACTCAACCTTATATGGTGATGGAAAAGTGCTTGAAGCCTTGCTATTAGGTGATGTTCAAATGGCTGCTCCGTCCTTGTCTAAATTTGAAAAGTACACTAAACAATATCGTTTGTTTGACCTACCTTTCATGTTTAAGAATATGGACGCCATCGATGCATTTCAGTCATCTGAAGCAGGCCAAGCCATGAAAACTGCTATGGTGAAGCGTGGTATTTTGGGGCTAGAGTTTTGGCACAATGGCTTGAAGCAATTATCGGCAACCAAGCCGCTGTTGAACCCTTCTGACGCTGCGGGCATGAAGTTCCGAGTAATGGCCTCCGATGTGCTTGTTGCACAGTTTAAAGCCCTTGATGCTGTACCTCAGAAAATGGCTTTTAGTGAAGTATATCAAGGTCTACAATCTGGCACGATTCAAGGCCAGGAGAATACTTACTCTAATATTTATGGCAAAAAATTCTTCGAAGTACAAGATAGTGTCACAGAATCAAACCATGGCATCTTAGATTATATGGTAGTGACTTCAACAGAATTTTGGGATGGTTTACCTAGCGATATCCGCAACCAGTTAGAGACTATTTTACGTGAAGTGACTGTGTCACGAAATGCTCAATCGTTTGCAGTAAACGAAGCCAACAAAAAGGCTATCTTAGCCACAGGCAAGACCATCCACTCGTTAACTGATGAGCAACGCGCTCAATGGAAAGCGGCCATGCTACCAGTATGGGATGAGTTTACAGATGACGTAGGCCAGCACAACATTGATGCGGCGCAAGCTATTAACGCTCAGTACTAGCTTTATAGTAATCCATTATTAACAGGGGTCTATTTTTAGAGCCCTGCTTGTGTGGATCAATTTGGGCCCTAACTAGTTTAGGGCCTTGTTTTTAGACCTTATTTTGATGACCTTAAGGTGTTCTTATGGCTGCTCAACCGTTACTAAAAATCACCCTTGGAGACCGCATTGAGCGCAATTTCATTGCGCTCATGTTAGGACTCATGACCATGATCACTTTTTCAAATGTGGTGATCCGCAAACTCCAAGAGAAGGATTTTTGGCGCAGCGATTGGTTTGAACCTGTGGCCGAACCCTTATCCACTTTTGGGTTGCAATCACTAGAAACCACCGTATTCCTTTTTGCTTGGATGGGCATTGTAGGCACCGCCTATATGATCCGCATTAAAGCTCAACTAGGGGTCGATGTGGTCATTAATTTCCTATCTCCCAGTTGGCGTAAGGTAGCTGCTTTATTTGCTGTAGGTGCCTGCCTTCTTTATTCCTTGCTGCTTCTTAAAGGCAGCTGGGACTACTGGGCACCCTTTGCCAACTTACCTCCTACAGAAGGTCGGATTATTCCCGAAGGCTTTAAGGAGCGTTACTTAAACCAAGGCTATTATGAAGTGAATGATATTGTTATGCCTGTATGGGCACAATTTTTAGCCGATTGGTTTAACGATGGAGAGGAATACGAAAAAATTCCTCGTTTTATACCCTATTTTGCATTGCCTCTAGGTATAGGCATGTTTTTATGGCGCTATTTACGGGTTGCTGCTGACGTAATGCAAGGCAAGGCAAACATGATTATCGCAAGCCACGAAGCTGAAGATCTAGTTGATCAGGCAGCAGAAAAAGCAGACAAGGATTAACCCATGGAAGCCTTATATTTATTTATATTGGTTATTTTATTGCTGTTAGTGGGCGTGCCAATTACTGTGTCTCTGGGCTTAAGCTCGATCTTATTTTTATTGGTTTATTCTGACAGCTCTTTAGCCTCTGTTGCACAAACCTTATTTTCCGCCTTTGAAGGCCACTACACTTTACTTGCTATTCCATTTTTCATTTTAGCGTCTAGCTTTATGTCCACAGGTGGTGTGGCAAAGCGCATCATCCGTTTCTCTATCGCTTGTGTGGGCCACTTCCACGGCGGCTTAGCCATTGCTGGCGTATTTGCTTGCATGATGTTTGCGGCCCTCTCAGGCTCATCCCCTGCTACTGTGGTGGCCATTGGATCTATTGTTATCGCCGCTATGCGAAAAGTGGGTTATAGCAAAGATTTTGCTGCTGGAGTGATCTGTAATGCTGGTACTCTCGGCATTTTGATCCCTCCCTCCATTGTTATGGTGGTGTATGCCGCAGCTACGGACGTGTCGGTTGGACGGATGTTCTTAGCCGGTGTTATTCCTGGCCTATTGGCCGGCACCATGCTCATGGTGAGTATCTATTTTTATGCACGCTATAAAGGTATGCCTAAGGGCGTATGGGCTGGCTGGACTGAGGTATTTAGTGCTGCACGAGGTGCAAGCTGGGGCTTATTCTTAGTGGTGATCATTTTAGGCGGTATTTATGGTGGTTACTTTACTCCAACAGAAGCTGCGGCGGTGGCTGCTGTGTACGCCTTTATTGTTTCTATGTATATTTATCGTGACATGGGCCCGTTAAAGACAGCAGAAGGTCAAACGCCCCTATCACTTAGAAAGCATCCTCAAGCACTGATTACAGCATGGTTCCATCCAGATACCCGTGCAACCCTATACGATGCTGGCCGTCTGTCGATTACGTTACTGTTCATTATCGCCAACGCTTTGATTCTAAAACATGTATTAACAGACGAACAAATCCCACAAACTATTGCTAACGCAATGCTGGCAGCAGGTCTGGGGCCAGTGATGTTCTTAGTTATGGTGAATGTGATCTTATTGATTGGCGGCCAATTTATGGAACCGTCTGGACTCATTGTAATCGTGGCGCCATTGGTATTCCCCATTGCCATAGAGCTGGGTATCGACCCCATTCATTTAGGTATTATCATGGTGGTGAATATGGAGATTGGTATGATCACTCCTCCTGTTGGGTTAAACCTATTTGTTACTTCAGGGGTGGCTGGTATGTCGGTAATGCGAGTGGTGAGAGCCGCCACTCCTTGGCTTGGCATCTTGTTTGTGTTCCTAATTATGGTGACCTACATCCCATCTTTATCAACCTTCTTGCCAACCTACTTTATGGGTCCAGAAATTATCACGCGCTAACTTGTCGTTTAAATCATTGCTATTAAAGGCAAACACTGTGAGTTTTATTTGTAAGTGTTTTGAAGAAGAGTTTTGAAGAAAAGCTTTGCTAGATGGTATCGTCTAAACCGGTTTGATTGACAATAGGACATTGAATGGGCAGTTTTTCTTCAACAGCAGCTGCTCGACTTGCTACTAAACTGGCGTTTTTTACTGCTGGCTTTGCGATGGCTAGCTGCGCCCCACTTATTCCTTTTATAAAGCAAAAAGTGGGGGCTGATGAAAGCCAGTTTGGCCTGCTTTTATTATGCCTTGGGCTTGGTTCTATTATTGCAATGCCCTTGACTGGACTAATGGCTGCACGCCGTGGCCCAAGACCTATGGTACTGTTAGGGGGTTTTGGAGTCATTATTTTCCTACCGATGTTAACGGTTGCTGAGACCCCTTTTATACTTGCCGCTGCTTTATTTATTTTTGGGGCTTCACTTGGAACTATTGACGTGGCTATGAACTTGCACGGAGTGGCAGTTGAGAACCGAGAAAAGCGGTCCCTAATGTCTAGTTTTCACGCCCAATTCAGCATAGGAGGCTTGTGTGGGGCTGGCTTGATGACGCTACTTTTATCCATCGGTGTGCCACTAACAATGACCGCTATAATAGGCGCAACTGTCACACTGGTAGCTATTATACCCACTATTAGCCGCCTGCTATATGTCAGTGCTGCTCGAAAGCAACCAATAAAATTACCCTATGGCATTGTGCTTTTACTAGGTCTGTTAGCCGCTATTATGTTTTTAGTAGAGGGTGCAATTCTTGATTGGGGTGCTCTTTTGATCATTGATCGCCAATTATTAGCCACAGAAAATGCAGGTGTAGGGTATATATTATTTTCAGCTGCAATGGTTGTGGCCCGTTTAACTGGTGATCAAATAGTGCGGGCTTGGGGAGAATTAAGAGTGCTCATTGTTGGTGCTATTATAACTATCTTAGGTATTAGCACGCTGTTACTGGCTAATTTACCATTAGCTGCTCTGGCTGGGTTTGTATTGATTGGTTTGGGGGCAGGAAACTTAGTGCCGATATTTTTTAGTGCAGCTGGAAGGCAGAAGGTCATGCCAGCCAGCTTAGCCATCGCTTCTGTCACTACCACAGGCTACGCTGGCGTTTTAGTGGGCCCAGCTATCATCGGTTTTGTAGCTGATTCAACAAGCTTGTCTATAGCCTTTGGGTGGCTAGCTTTACTAGTGGCAGTGGTACCTTTTACCGCCTACTTGGTAGCCAGAAGTTAGATTTTTACTGATGTGGTATTAACACTCATAAGCGTTAAACAGTGGACTTATGCCGATCGTCGCCAAACATGATTTTAAATGCGTACATACTCGCCGCCACAGATGGCCCAATGCCTAAGGCAAACAGCACAGTTCCAAAGCCTACGGTACCACCAAGTGCCCAGCCAGCAGCAATTACTGACAACTCAAGACCACTGCGAACCCAAGCAATAGGTAAGTCTGTCACTTTTTGAAGCCCGGTCATTAACCCATCTCTTGGTCCAGGGCCAAGATTTGCAATCAAATATAAAGCACCACCCAATCCAGTCACCAAAACACCAAGCATTGCTTCTCCAAGCTTTAAAATAAGGTGATCAAAGGTGGGTAAAAATGGCAGTAGAAACTCAAGCACCAAGGATATAATAATGGCATTTAAAATAGTTCCAATGCCAGGTACTTGCCTAAGAGGTACCCATAAAAATAGCACTACAACACTGGTAATAAAGGTAGCAAAACCAAGACTCCACCCAGTAACATTCATAATACCTTGTGCTAGAACTGTCCAAGGGCTGACACCAACACCTGCAGCAACTAATAAAGCCTCTCCTAAACCGAAAAGTGTGAGGCCTATGATAAGAAAGACAACAGAGATTAAGGGTGGCTTTATCGTTAGCGCTTTGGGTGAGCTCCAAAATAGAAATGGCACTTCTTTTACAGATAAAAACTTTGGTGTTAATCTCATTCTTTAATCATTTCTCGTGGTTACTTATGGCTACTATTTGTGAAGACTATTTATGAATTAGTTTAACTCAAACAGCGCATGCGCTGAAGTGTCATTAACCATTAAGGTCTGACACTAGGCGTTTTATATCTTGGTGTTCTGGCATTGATTTAGTCTTAGATTTGGATTCGGTGTGGGGGTGAGGTTTTTCATCTATGTTAAAGAATTCCATAAGACTATTAAGCGCTGAAGCTTGCTGTGTTAATGCCCCAGCAGCGGAGGCTGACTCTTCTACTAGTGCAGAGTTTTGCTGGTTTAATGAGTCCAGCTGTGACACTGCATAATTAACCTGTTCTATCCCTGAAGCCTGCTCATTACTTGCTCTAGCAATTTCCCCAACAGTCGTCGCCACCAAATCTAGTGAGTTACGAATATTATCCAGAGATTCACCCGTTTGATTCACCAAAAAGCTTCCTTGGTAAACCCGTGCACTACTATCGTGAATAAGGTCTTTGATGTCTTTTGCAGCTTCGGCAGCTCGTTGCGCTAATGAACGTACTTCCCCAGCCACAACAGCAAACCCACAGCCATGTTCACCAGCCCTAGCAGCCTCTATGGACGCATTGAGGGCTAACAGGTTAGTTTGAAATGCGATGCCATCAATTAGGCTGACGATATCAGCTATTTTTTTACTGGCTTGGGCAATCTTCTCCATGGCCTCTACAGCCTGAGTAACCACTAAACCACCGCTTTGTGCTTGCTCCTTAGACTCTTGCATTAAACGATTGGCCATTTGTGAATGGTCTGCGTTAAGTCGGACAGAGCTTGCCATTTGTCCCATACTTGCTGCCGTTTCTTCTAGGGATGAGGCTTGGGAAGCCGTTCGAATAGTGAGATTTTGTCCCCCACGGGCTATTTCGTGTGCACCACGACCCACCTGCTGAGCCATGGCTCTTACATCACCAACAATGGCCGCCACACTGATACTTGTGTCATTCAATGCGAGGGCTATGTTATTAAATTCGCCCGCATAGTCATGGCTCATAGTTTGAGTAAGGTCACCCTCACTTATGCCTGACGCTACCTGTGTTATTTCCTGTACTGTTTGTTGTAAGGTGTCCATAGAATGATTGATGTTATGTTTCAAGTGGTTTAAATCACCATGCAGATCCACCTTGATACGACGATCAAAACGTCCCTGCGTGAGCGCTTCAATTACTTGTCCAATTTCACCCAGCGCTAGCTCCATAGCAGCCATGGCATCATCAACCTGCTTACTAAATTCACCTTCTATACCACCTTGCATACGGGCACTAAAATTTCCAGAAGCTAAGCCAATCATTACCTGGTTCAATGAGTTCATGACGACTGAAACGCCTTGCACAGAATTGTTGGTCGCATCCTTTAGAGTACTAAAATTACCCGTTAAAGGCATATCTACACGATGACCAAAGTCGCCAACAGCGACGGCACTCATCACAGTATTTATTTGCATAATGGCTCTTTGCTGGCGCTCCAGCAAACTATTTAGGGCTCGACCTGCTTGGCCAGTTTCATCATTGCTGAGGTTTTTATAGCGAATGGAGAGATCTCCCGTTTGCTCAACTTTGCCAATAACATCAGCTAAAATGAGCATAGGTTTGGCTAAAATAGCGGCAAACATAAGAGCTAAAAGGGTAATCAAAAATATACCTAAGCCAGCCATTATCAACATGGCTGTTTGTAATTTTGCAATGGGTGCAAAGGCTTCAGCTACATCTTTTTCAGCAACAATATTCCACACTACGTCATCTTGCAAAGGCAATGGAGCGTAGGCTGAAAGTACTAAATTACCATTATAGTCACGTATAATTTGACTACCCGTTTTGCCTAGTAAAGACTGACGCACCGCCTTTGTATCTACCTTGCCTATTAGTGGATTAGCAAAAGAGGCCTTGACGCTATGATGGACCGGATCCAAAAAAGAATCTGAACGCATCAATAAATCGGCCCCTACCAAATAGGTTTCACCCGTGTCACCCATGCCTGTGCGATCAGCCATAATATGATCAATGCTAGCGGGAGAGACCTGCAGGGCCAAAACTATTATTACTTCACCTTGCACTTTGACAGGCGTTGCAATAAAAGCGGCAGGGTTACTATTGCTAGGTGCATAAGGCGCTAAGTCAGACATGTGGTATTGGCTATCAGCAATGGTTTTTTGTACCACTTCACCAAGGCCAGAATCTTTGTAAATGCCAGTCAGCAAATTAGTTAGATAGTCTGCTTCTTGGGTAACACTGTAAAAACAGTAACCCTCTATATCAAATAACAATAAATCATCGTATCCGTTACGTTTTATATAACGGCTAAATAACGACTGACCATCTGCATCAGTGTCAATAATAGCGGATTCTATACCTTGCTTTTCTAGCAATAACGAAAGATGATCTGCTAAGGTTTCGATGTCATTCTGAGCATCAATAAAGTGCTGTGTGATCTGCTTGGCTTTTATTGTTCGTAATGCTTGAAGCTCTCCAAGGACTTGCCTCTCTAACTCAGCACGGCTGTTCTGTATACTTACTAACCCTATGATTAGGGCTGGTAGGATACCTACCAAAAGTACCAGTGCAATTATCTTTTGTTTTAACTTCATGTCTGCCTTTACAGTGCCGCTGTAATCAATTTATTAACTAAATACTACCATTTGCATTATGACGCTGCAAAAACAACTCATTAGAATTGTTATTAGAATTGATAGGGGAATTCTGCTTGCTGCTCAACGGCTTGTAATAACTCAGCTGCCCTTATTTACCCCACTGACTAGTATAGACCAAATCAGCCAAAGGCAAGCGTTGCCGCCAACCTTTATTGGCTAACTCTGGTGTCGCCAAAAAATGTTCCACATAACCTATACAGAGGTAAGCAATAGGCACGATAGCTGCAGGAATACCTAATACTTTTTCAGCTCATTGGGATCCATAATGCTCACCCAACCCACACCTAAACCTTCAGCACGAGCGGCCAACCACAAATTCTGCACTGCACAGACACTACTGAACAGGTCCATCTCTGGCATTTGTTGACGCCCCAGCACCACGGGCCCAGCACGGCCTCTATCACAAGTGACACAAATATTTAGAGGGGCATCCAAAATACCAGCTAACTTAATTTGACGGTACTGCTTTTGGCGTTCGTCTTCAAATTCTTTAGCAGCAGCTTCATTGGCTTGTTCATATAAGCTGTGGACCTTTTGTTTTACAACATCGTCTGTCACTAAGGTAAAGTTCCAAGGCTGCATAAAACCAACAGATGGTGCATGATGAGCGGCGTAGAGCACACGCGCTAGCACATCATCTGGCACTGGGTGAGGAAGAAAATGGCTGCGAACATCACGGCGATTGAATAAAGTTTTATACAGCCCATGTCGATCTTGGTCAGAAAAGATGATGTCTTGCTGTTGGTCTGAGTGGGCTGTGGAGGGGTGGGGTGATGCGTGAGCAGAATCCAAAGGCTTAACCATAATCGGCTTCCTACGTGAGCGCTTGGTGAATGGTCGCCTTTATAAAGCCCACGATCAATGAGGTCAAGGCGGCGTAGGTTTTGGGTTGGCTTTTAGTTAGCTTTAGTCGAATTAAAGACACACTGAGGCGCTATTGGTTCACGAATTAATCGTGGGCAACTTAACAGACTGCGTTTCCACTTTTCGTGCCAACCACCAGGCTGTTAAAACTCCAGTGGATGCGAACAATACAATAATAGTTGCAAGCGCATTGATTTTTGGGCTTATGCCTAAGCGCACGCTAGAGTATACCACCATGGGTAAAGTGGTTGAGCCTGGGCCAGAAACAAAGCTTGCAATCACTAAATCATCTAACGACAAGGTAAAGGCCAATAACCATCCAGAGATGAGTGCTGGGGCGATAATAGGCAAGGTAATTAAGAAGAACACTTTCCAAGGAGGCGCACCTAAATCACGAGCGGCCTCTTCTAGGGAGGCATCCATTTCTCTTAGGCGAGAGCTCACCACAACTGCCACAAAAGCGGTACAAAAAGTGACATGGGCAATCAAAATAGTGAGCATGCCTCTCCCCGCAGGCCAACCAATGGTTTGCGCCATAGCCACAAAAAGCAATAACAAGGATAAACCAGTAATCACTTCAGGCATGACTAAAGGTGCTGTAATCATACTGGTAAATGCAACTCTGCCTTTAAATTTTCCCATCCGAACCATAACAATAGAGGCCATAGTACCAATAACAACAGCTGATGAAGCGGCCAAAAAAGCAATTTTAAAGCTCATCTATGCGGCACCCAGCATCTGTTTGTCGTGCAATAACTCACCGTACCATTTAGTGGAAAATCCTCCCCAAACAGTCACTAATTTAGACTCATTAAAGGAAAAAATAATAAGAATTAAAATTGGTAGGTAAAGAAAGATAAAACCTAAAGTTAAAAAGGTTCTTCCAAAGCTTGAAACTTTTTTACCCATGATTTGGCACCTTAATTTTCCAACTCACGGGCTTGGTAGCGGTGAAATAGGATGATGGGGAGCAGTAGCAATAACAGCATGACAATAGCAACTGCAGACGCCACAGGCCAATCACGATTGTTAAAGAACTCTTGCCATAAAACTTTACCAATCATTAATGTTTCTGCTCCACCAAGCATATCAGGAATCACAAATTCACCAACAGCTGGGATAAAAACCAACATTGAGCCTGCAACCATACCCGCTTTCGATAAGGGTAGTGTTACTGTAAAAAACACTTTCCACGGTGGCGCTCCTAAGTCTGAAGCAGCTTCTAATAGTGAGTGATCTAATTTCATTAGGTTAGTGTAAAGAGGCAACACCATAAAAGGTAAGTAGGCATAAACAATACCAATATAAACAGCAAATTCTGTATTCAGCATCGCGATGGGTTGGTCAATAATACCTAGCCACATGAGAAAATTGTTGATTAAACCATTATTTTTTAAAATACCTACCCATGCATAA
>CAJXEN010000023.1 GCA_913052465.1 uncultured Oceanospirillaceae bacterium | reverse complement strand
ATGCAGTGGCCGCCAGGCAACAACGACTGCACTAGGTTGGACCCCAGTTTTTCGGTGACAATAATAAAACTGGGCACTGGCATAACCCGCTTGGCAAGAAACGACGAGACCTTAGCTTGGGTGTAGCCATTGGTAGCCATTAGTACTTGTTGGCAATGTATTTCTTGGTACTGTGTCTCGCGGCTATAGACGCTAATGCAAAATCCGTCGAGTTTAGCGCTAACTGCAACCACAGGTTGCTCACCAAATACCTTAACGCCTGCTTTTAAGGCTAGTTGTAATAACCCGTAATGCAGTTTTCTAGGGTGCACCGAGGCATGGCTTTCGTATAATAAGCCACCAAAATATAGCAGCGTCTTAATGCGCTGTGGCATTTCTTCTGGTTTCACCATTCGTGCAGCAAACGGTTCAATAGTTTGTAAAGTCGCATTGGCCCTGGCCATAGCTGTGAAATTTTGTGGTGTCCATGCTGTGCGTAAACGGCCACAGGCTTGTAAACTGCAGTCTATGTTGTTATCAATAATAAGGCTTTTGGTAAAAGCGAGTGAAGCATTGGCTTCACTATGTAATTGAGCTGCAATAGTTGAACCATAGTGTTTCTTGGCATCCGCTACAGACACTTTATGGCCAGACCCCAACATGCCACCATTGCGGGTGCTGGCACCAAAGCCTATCGCCTCACTGTCTAATACAACTACTTGGCGGCCCGCTTGGGCTAGGGTCAGTGCTGCACTCAAACCAGTAAAACCCGCACCTACAATAATGCAGTCAGCTTTAGCTGGCGGCATTTCAGTGTTACGATATTGGGGCTGATCTTGCCACCAGTAAGGTGTAAATTGGGTCATTTTTGATAAACATATTTTTTATTGAGTCGATACCATGCAACAACTATATCCAGAACTCAAACCCTATCGTGAGTTCATGCTGCCAGTAACTCACGGCCATAGCCTTTATGTGCAGCTGTGCGGCAACCCTCTGGGTATTCCAGTAGTGGTTATGCACGGTGGGCCAGGTGGTGGGTGTGGGCCGTCTTCGCGGCGGTTTTTTAACCCTAACGATTACCACATTATCTTAATGGATCAGCGTGGCGCTGGACGCTCATTACCCCATGCTAGTCTAAAAGCAAATACAACGCAGCATTTAGTTGGCGATTTTGAGGCCTTGCGCTGTGAGCTAGAAATTTCTAAATGGCTGTTGTTTGGTGGTTCTTGGGGCTCTACATTGGCTTTGGCTTATGCACAGGCGCATCCAGATCAGGTGTCAGGGCTTATCTTGAGGGGTATTTTTTTAGGCCGACAACAAGACGTAGACTGGATATATGAAGCTGGTGGCGCTAGCCGCATGTTCTCAGATTATTGGAAAACGTTTCAAAAGCCACTGCTCCACACTGATGCTGAAGCAACCGGGCAAATGGTTAATCAATTCTACAACCTGTTATGTGGCGCCGATGAATTGAAACGTTTGGCAGCAGCAAAAGCATGGGCCAAGTGGGAAGGTAGTATTGCTACTCTAGACCCTAACCCCCACCTTTTAGGCGGCGTTGCCGACACACATTTTGCTTTAGCGTTAGCTAGAATTGAATGCCATTATTTTGTTAACCAGTGCTTCTTAGAGCCTAATCAACTATTAGTAAATATGCATAAAATAAGCCATTTACCGGGCATCGTAGTGCATGGCCGCTATGACATGATTTGTCCTTCAGAGCAGGCATTTGAAGTATATGAACGCTGGCAAGAATGCCAGTTACACATCGTACGAGACGCCGGTCATGCGCAACAAGAGCCAGGTATCGTCGATAACCTTATCAAGGCGACTCGTGAGTTTGCCATTAAGTTGGCTTAACCATATATAACTGGCTATGGAAGCCCATATTTCTTGTGTTTAATTTTAAATCATCTTGTTTTAACGCTTTTTGTGTAATGTTCTGTGTAACACTTCATCCCATAGTTGCTTCGATTTATGGGGGAAGGAAGGAGGAGACGACTGGTTAAACGTTGACTGCAGTAGTCTCCCAAGTTTACTAGACAGTGATTTCAATTTAGTAAAAAAGCTAAATCCATATTAAAGAAAAGAGCTAATAGTGTCAGCCAACAGCTCTCTTAGGTTATCTTAAAGGGTGCCTTGTTAGTATATAGACCCTCCTGAACGATACCATTATTAGTGTCCATGACTCTCAGTAAGCTGCACCAAAGAACCCTTTACAACCTAGTCTAAATCTTTAATAACATGTTTAGGCTGATATAATAGCGTTGCTTAGAGGGCTTTTATGGGCCTTGTAGAGGCGCTCTTGAGGGTGCTTAACTAAGCATTTGGGGTTGAGGAAGCGTTTAAGAATAAAGTGAGCTGGCTCAAAATGCCGGTGCTTTTTAAAAAAAATGAATAACAAAGCTTGAAATTCAAAAGAGTGTTTATAGAAAATGTCTCTACATTGTTACCTGGCAAGGTAAAGTAATTAGTGAAATAAGTACGCAGTTGACGTAAATTAGGCTACCAAGATATAATTTAGCGGAATAGTTTATCACTTATTTTAATTATACCTTGGGCTTCGTAATATCTTGGAATCTTTAAAAAAACTTAATGACGCATTGCCCAAGTTTTCTTCGTTAGGCAAGATTGCCGACAAACCAACCGATAATTCACAAATTATTCTATGTAACCGTATTCTGATATATGCGGGTATAATCATGAGTTTTGGTGGGCTATTATGGGGTTCTATAGCTCTATATTACAGCCTCTATACTGCTGCTATGATCCCATACGCATATGTAGTGTTGACATTTGTTAACTTTAGTCTTCTTGTGAAATATCGCCGTCGCACTATCGCTCGCTTTGTTCAAATCTATTTGAGTGTATTTCTACCGTTTATGTTTCAGTGGGCACTTGGTGGTTTTATATCAAGTGGTGGCATAATGATATGGTCGGCGTTCGGTGGCGTTATGTGTTTGTTTACAGTGACAGATACTCGAAATACTATTGTTGTTTATGCAGTGAGTGTATTGCTCACGGTATTTTCAGCGTACATTGATAACAACCTTTCTGTGCCTAATGTTTTGCAAACAAGCGAAGTTAACCCCCTGTTTTTTGCTATCAATTTCTTAGGTGTAGGTTCCGGATTTTTTGTATTGATTCGTTATTTATTAGTTTCAAAAGAAACTCTTGCTACTGAAATAGCCAATAAAACTTTTGAGTCTAACAAACAGAGAGATCAATTAAATGAGGTGTTGCTCAAATCCATTAAAAATAAAGACCAACAAGCCAAAGAGCTAGCCATTGCTAATGAAGAAAAAGATACGATCCGACAAGAAATTGACAAGGCAAAAACCCAATTCATATCTATCGTGAGCCATGAGCTGCGTACACCACTCACCTCAATTAAAGGTGCACTTGGTCTCATCAAAGGGGGAGTGCTTAACCCTGAAAGGCTTCAGTCAGTTATTGATATCGCTTATAAAAACACCAACCGATTGGGCTATCTTATAGATGATATCCTCGATATTGAAAGGCTAAATGTAGGAAAAATGAATTTTGATATGAAGTCGGTGAATGTAGCATCGCTAATTAAAGAAGGGGCCTTATCCATCGAGCATTTCGGAAACCAACATGAAATAACATTTGCCTGCTTTGGTACTGAGGAACCAATATTTGTTTATGGTGATCACCATCGCTTGGTACAGGCTGTGACAAACCTCCTATCCAATGCAGCTAAGTTTTCACATATCGGTGGAAAGGTTGAAGTCTCTCTTGCGCGTTATGAGAACAATATTCGAGTCTCTGTAAAAGATAGCGGAATTGGTATCCCTTTAAATGCACGCGCGACGATTTTTGATCGGTTCACTCAAGTTGATTCCACAGATCAGCGGAAAAAAGGTGGCTCAGGACTAGGGCTAAGTATCGCAAAGATGATTATCGAGGCACATGATGGCGACATTGATTTTTCTTCTGAGGTAGGCAAGGGTTCGACCTTCTATTTTGATCTACCGATGCTAGCCGTCAGCCTGACTTAAAGCTGCATTGTTGTGGCTAAGAGGGCAGTCATTGCATCAGGCTGTTTTCTGCTCTCTAATCAGGGTATTCCACCTTTAGCCTAGTCTTGCCACCTAAGGTTTCATCAGTCCACACACGTTGCATAGCTTGCTTTGCCCGCTCTGCATCACCTCGTTTAACAGCGATAGCATCATGCGTGGGTATCGCTAAAATTTTTTGTCTATCCCCTATAACATTACTTATTCACCTGTCCGTGAAATTGGGATAAATCTCATGTCAACTATCCTGTTACAGGGGCTTGCGTGCATTACCTTGACTTAAAAATGCTTACGTAACTGACGTTTGTGTTAACGGCTTCATGATATTAATTGAAGATTTTTTTCTGCTAAAATGCTGATACTAATGTAATTTTTAGTTAGTTGATTGATATATTTTTACCTTACATAAACTTAATACTCTAAAAAAGTGAATGATAGAATGAATAAAGACTTCTTTAAAACGAC
The DNA here is from genome assembly GCA_913052465.1 of uncultured Oceanospirillaceae bacterium. GTDB lineage: Bacteria > Pseudomonadota > Gammaproteobacteria > Pseudomonadales > Balneatricaceae > Njordibacter. The sequence continues at coordinate 17,506 of CAJXEN010000023.1, read as the reverse complement.
AAGAGTTCTAGATGGTGGAATGGGGCAAGAATTACTTTCCCGAGGGATGGAACCAAAAGGAACCCTTTGGAGTGCTAATGCACTATTGCAAGATAAATACCACCAGCTTCTGCTTGATACCCATTTAGATTTTATAAATGCTGGTGCTGAAGTAGTTGTAACTGCAACATTCACTGCACGAAGATTGCGTTTACGTGAGAATAATATTGAAGATAAATTTGAATATCTAAATAAAAAAGCAGGACAAATAGCTAAAAAAGCACAAGATTTAAACCCCCATGTTCTTATCGCTGGCGGATTACCGCCGCAAAACTTTACCTATGAGCCAGACACAAGGCCAGAGAATGAAATTAAAGACAATTTTTACGATCAAGCAAAATTATTGAACCCCTACGTAGATTTTTTTTATTTTGATGTTTTAAGTAGCGTAAGAGAGATGAGATTAGCAATTGAAGCAATAGAAGAGTTTGGCAAACCCTATTTAATAGGGGCACATGTTTCGCAAGGCAATACATTGCCAAGTGGTGAAATAATCTCTGACTTTATTACCAGCATTCATCATAAAAATTTACTTGGGCTAATCCTTTCGTGTGTTTCACCAGAAAACTATGAAAAAAATAGTGCAGAAATTAAAAGTCTGGGTGTTCCTTTTGGTTTTAAACTCAACGGTTTTGTTACAACTAAACCCTCAGCAGGGTATACAGATAGTTATAAGAAAGCTAAAACAGGAAATCCAATTGAAGTCTTGGGCCAAAGAAAAGATTTAAGTCCAAAGAATTTAGCCGTTATTATAAAAAAATTCAAAGATGCTGGCGCAACTATCCTAGGAGGCTGTTGTGAAACAGGCCCTGAGCATATAAGCGAAATAGAAAAACTTAAATAGCGACTGTATGCCCATAATGTAGCGGCCAAAAAAGTAGACGATGCCTTTTTAACTAATGTTAATGACGAAGGGTGCAGCGCTTAACTACTTTGTAGCTATTCTAATGCATAGCGGTGCTTTGGTAGTTATAAAAGGAAATCATGGGGCTAAGATGTAATCTTGGCCCCATTTTTATGGGTTTTAGCATTTATTTAAGCTAATTTATTACCTAGCTCTTTGGTAGTAAAACAGTATCAATGACGTGGATTACACCATTTTTCTGTGGTACATCAGCAATTGTCACGGTAGCTACATTGCCATTTTCGTCTGTAAAAGTAACTTTGTTGTTATCGTACTTTGCAGTTAGCATACATCCGCCTACCGTACCTACTTTAGCCATACCACCATTATCAGCAGCCATCTTAATAACATCAGCGGCCATCGCTTTTGCTGCAACTACGTGGCAAGTGAGTATCGTTTTAAGCGTTTCAATATTTGCTGGTTGTAGCAATGTATCAACTGTGCCGGCAGGCAACTTAGCAAAGGCTGCATTAGTAGGGGCTAAAACAGTAAATGGGCCATCGCTTTGTAGAGTGTCTACCAAACCCGCGGCTTTTACTGCCGCAACTAAAACAGCAAGTTCGTCTGAAGCAGATGCATTTGCAACGATAGTTTTAGATGCAACCATCTCAGCACTACCCACCATTACTCCATGGCCACCGGCAAAAGTTGGTGCCGCTGCCATGGTAATTACAGACGTAAGCGCAACGTAAACAATAGATTTCTTTAAGTTCATTAGTTTTTTCTCTATGTAATTGGAATAACAGACACAATTGCCTATCAAGTCTTTAATAGTTGAAGCAATTATTTATCCGCGTTTAATATAGGTGTTACTACTTTTTTTCTTGTAAAACCACATTCCGATTGGAACCACTTTATTATAGGTATTCAAGTGTAAGGGTGGGTGTACATACTGCAAAGGAACGCAAAGTAACGTAAAGGAATGCAATGCAATAGATGGCAAAGCGCCTTGAAAAATACCGTTAGTGAGTGTATTACCCCAATGTAACAGGTGGGCTAATTGAGTAAGATGGGTGATCTTCTCATACTCAGAAGGGAGCAATTTTTTTGGATTATTAAACTGCTTTATCTAATAAAATAGGTCGGTTTTAGCTTTTTGTACAGTTTAAAAATTTTGATAGTCATAGCTAGAGAACTGGCAACCATGGTCTGAGCACAGTATCGTTTTACAAGCCCTTTGGACGGCGCCTAAAAGTCGCTAGAAACTGTTAAATAAGGATCTCTGTATTTCACATTGAACAGATCAGCCTGCTTCTAGCAGGTTTTTTGATGAACTGTATAAAAACGTTTATCGATCCTTAGGCTAAAAACTCTTGTTCACATAAGTTTAAGTTAAGGCAATGTGAACAAGAATTACGCTAAGTTGTTGGCTGTAGAGAGGCTGATAACTGATGGGTGGGCTAGCTGGCTAAGCCCACCCACTCATTAATTATCAATAAGGTAGCAGCCACACAAGAATGTGTCTGGAGCTAGCTAAAACCTGCATTTCAATCGTTAGATCTTTGTTTTCTTTCAGCACGTTCCTGCTGCCGCTTGGGCTCACCGTAACGAAACTCTAAGAACGTTAGCACCAAACCTATGAACATTATAACGAATACGAACATCGCGATCCCAAACAGATTGTCAGCAATCATGGCTCATCCCTCCGAGCTAGTAGGCTAGACAATTTGAAGTAGATACCAAAGGCAAGAATGGAAGGCACCCATATGGCAGTGAATAGTCCTTCTAGCTGTTTGCCCTCAAACCAGAGCAATCCAGACACAGCAAAAGACACCGCAACTGCCAGCAAGATGAATAAATCTGATAGTTTGAACATACTAATTTCCTTACCTAATCATTAACGTTTGTCCGGATAAGGGCCCGGATGATCCCCTCTAAATTCGGTGAAACCCAACTGAGGCTATTAGTAAGCCAGCTATTGTGATGGCCGCCGGGATGCGAAGCCCAACAATACCGAAGACATCAACCATCGATGGCACTAAGCCGGTGAACCCAAGTGGTACCCAAAGAAAAAATGGCGCTGCAATAATGACGCCAAACCAGCCAGCTATGTGCAGTAGACTTAAACCACCACTTTGAACACTAGGTGGTGATGCATTTTTGTCATCATTTATTGATTCAGGTTTATTTTTCATGTCGCTTTGGTATAAAAGTATTATTTACAGGTTTCGCCAAACTATTTCATACCGTTAGATATTCGTTTTTGGCGAAATAGATCGGTCAGCTACCTTTAATATCTAACATTTAAGATCAGAAATCAATAAGTAATATGGCCTTTTTATGAGATATACTAATGTCAGCTTTTTCGTTGATATGCTTTTCCTGTGTTTGCGCCAGGGCCTGATAATTTGCCGCATCTGTTGATCAGAATAGGCTGATTTTTCAGCCAGATCTTTTTCCTATAGTCGATAATAAAATGCTACTGTGGCCTAAGGTTATTATTGGTTTCGTTAAGCATTTATGTAACCTAAAGCCCCTGGGGCTGCTACTAAATTGATGACAAGCCTACCTTTATACATCATCCGAAACTCAGCTTTTAGCTAAGCTGAAATCTACTAACATTCTAAAATTAATAAGTGAAAATTCAGTCATGAGTAACCAAAGAAGATTTTTAAAATTATGGGCCAGAACGGTTGGGATGCCAATTGGAGTTGATGATGAGGATAAACCAGAATTTTTGCCGATAACACAAACAGATGTTAAAAAAGCATTAGCATTTAGAACGTTTTGGGTTGTTTTACACGTTGTAACCTGCATGCTTATTATTGCTGGTAACGGCAGAGTATTAGACTGGTGGTAGCTCACCCAAGGCTTATTTTGTAAGAAAAACTCATTTTTTATATTATTTTTTATGTTCAAGTTTGTTAGATTAAGCTTTGAGCTTTTGGTTAGATAGCTTGGGCACCCCGACTAAGGAGGGTTTAAACGATGAAAAATACACCTCAATATGCGCCACCAGTAGATGCCCAGCAGCGTTTGGATATAGCACCGGTGGTGTGTTACCCAAACGATACGCTACCTGCCTACGATAAGGTCTTTTATACCAATCTGCAGCAGGGCATGCGGCTGGTAGAAAGTGTCATAGTTGCGCCCAGAGATGCGCGCGCTTTTGTGGTGCCAGCAGGCCACGTTTTTCGTATTGTGAGTGTAGAAGGCCCCCAAGTAGGCGATCTGAACCTATGGCACAAAGACAACCTTAATGAGCGCTTTTTTAGTGGTAAAACACGCGCCTTGCATGGCACCCATGTGAGTACTGGCGACCGCTTGTGGAGTAATGTACCCTACTTGCGGCCAATGGCTACAGTAATTGATGATACCCTAGATTGGTATGGCTGGGACCAATTTGGCGGCAGCGTACATGATGTTATTGGTACTCGCTGTGATCCCTATACTAATCAGGCTCTAGGGCAGGATGAATACCATCATTGCTGTCATTCTAACCTTACCCGTGCCATGTTGGACTATGCCAAATTGCCCCTTGATGCTACAGAGGCCATGGTGCACGACGTATTAAACGTGTTTATGTGTACTGGCTTTAGCCATGATACCCACCAGTATTTCATGAAAGCCAGCCCAGTAAGGCCAGGGGATCATCTAGCTATGTTTGCAGAAATTGATTTGGTGGGTGCGCTATCTGCTTGTCCAGGTGGAGACTGCAGTAGTGAGCATTCAAGCGATACGGCTAAGTGCTACCCATTAAAGATAGAAATATATCAACCCAGACCAGAAGCCTTGGTAGGTTGGTCAAGCCCTAGCATCAACGGCTATAGTCGCAATCATGGTGTAGATTATAATTAATGAAAGCCTTAATGCAGCGAGTTACCCAAGCCAAAGTAGAGGTGGATGGCCAATGTATAGGCCAAATTGATCACGGTATTATGTTGTTATTGGGTGTGGATAAGTGTGATGACAAAGCTAAAGCAGATCAGCTATTACACAAGGTGCTGCACTATCGTTTTTTTGCTGACGAAAACGGAAAAATGAATAACAACGTACAGCAAGTGGGTGGTAGTCTGCTGATCATAAGCCAGTTCACTCTGGTAGCAGATACGAAAAAAGGCTTGAGGCCAGGTTTTTCCAGTGCCGCTCCACCAACCCTTGGCGAACAAATGTATGATTATTTTGTCGCCCAAGCACAGCAAAAGATATCTCTAGCCACAGGCCAATTTGGTGCCAATATGCAGGTAACCCTAACCAATGATGGGCCGGTTACCTTTATGTTGGAGGTCTAGTAGTGAGAAAAATTACGTGCCACAAAAAGTATGTTGCACCACTTCTTGAGGCTCTGGCGCAAGGGCAAATGCTCTGAGTGTTGGTTGGTAATCATTGGGGCACTGAAGCACCTTTAATAGCGCGTAAAAAGGCTGGTAATCACCCTTGTCTTCGGCGGCTCTTATAGCCACTGCTACTTGGTGGTTACGAGCAATAAACGCTGGGTTAGCCAGTTTCATTTGCTGGTAGCGCTGCTCTTGGCTTTGCGAGTCTGTGGCTAAGCGTTGTTGCCATAAAATGAGCTCGTCTGGTGCTATAAATGCATCACCAAGGGCTTGGTGGAAGGCATCTGTTGCTATTTGGTCGACTAGGTATCTAAAGCATAAAGTGAAATCTAGCTGATGCTCAGCCATGATAGCTAACAGCTGTTCTGTTAAGCCCTGATCACTGGGCTGTGGCTCACTGAACCCTAACTTATTACTCATTACACGCGGATAAGCCGCACCATAATGCTTTACGTAATTATCCAATGCTTGTTGGGCGTGTGCTAATGCTTTTTCACCATCTGTATGCATTAGTGGCAGCAAAGCTTGGGCAAGACGCGTTAAGTTCCACTGACCAATACCTGGTTGTTGGTTATAACGATAGCGACCTTGTCGATCAATAGAGCTGAACACTTTTTCTGGGTCAAACTGGTCCATAAAAGCGCAAGGACCATAGTCTACGGTGGCGCCACAAATAAGCATATTGTCCGTGTTCATCACGCCGTGAATGAAGCCAAAACCTTGCCATTGAGCGATGAGTTTAGCTTGGCGTTCCATGACTTCATTGAACAACGAAAGGTATGGCTGCTGGTGATTAGCTAGGTGTGAAAAGTGACGTTGAAGGCAGTAATCTGCCAGCTTTTTAACCCCATCTTCATCCCCTTGCATAGCAAAATATTCAAAGGTGCCAACACGAATATGGCTTGGCGCAATGCGAGTTAATACCGCCCCTGGTGCTGGGCCTTGGCGCATTACCGTTTCACCGGTGGCAACAGCTGCAAGGCTGCGGGTAGTGGGCACACCCAATGCAGCCATGGCTTCACTGAGAAGGTATTCTCTTATTACTGGGCCCATGGGTGATCGACCATCACCCCGGCGTGAATAAGGTGTCGGGCCAGAGCCTTTAAGTTGTAAGTCAAAACGTTGGCCATTGGGAGCAACTATTTCGCCTAATAAGTGTGCTCTGCCGTCGCCTAGCTTGGGATTAAACGAACCAAATTGATGGCCTGCATAAGCCTGGGCCATGGGTGCTGAGCCCATGGCTGTTTGATTGCCTGCCAACACCTGTAACGCTTCATCTGATGCTAGCCACTGGGTGTTAATGCCCAGCTCTTTGGCTGGGCTGGCAAACGTGGTATCAAATTCTGGGCTGGCAGCTGTTGTAGTGGTTGTCATGATTGATGCCTATATATGTTCTAACTTAGCATAGGCTAAAACTAGCCATTTACTGCCTTGGTTTTCAAAATTCACTTGTACTCGCGCTTGTGGGCCAGAACCCTCGGCATTAACAACGGTGCCTATGCCAAATAATGGGTGCCGAACGTTTTGCCCTAAGGCAATAACTGGGGTCTCTAATACTTGGTGACGGCCCCAGCGGTCATATTGCCGGGTTGGTGTGGGCCTTGCTGTCACCGGGCGGCTGACGCTAGATTTCAGCCGCACCTCGTTCATTAAGCCTTCTGGTATTTCACCAATAAAGCGTGAGGGTCGGTTAAAAGTTTCTTGGCCATGTAAACGGCGGCTTTCAGCATAGGTGATAAACAAGCGTTGCATGGCGCGAGTGATCCCCACGTAGCAGAGGCGGCGCTCCTCTTCTAAACGGTCGCCTTCTTCCAACGACATCTTATGAGGGAATAAACCTTCTTCTACGCCACCTAAAAATACCACTGGGAATTCAAGGCCTTTCGCCGAGTGTAACGTCATCAACTGCACACTGTCTTCAGATTCATCAGCTTGTTGTTCGCCGCCATCAAGTGCGGCCTGGTCAAGCATGGCGGCAAGTGGGGTAGTTGCGACTGGGTCTAACTCGCCATCAGGGTCCTCAGACTCTTGTGCGGGGTTCCAATTGTTGGCAAACTCTTTGGCCGCACTCACTAGCTCTTTAAGGTTATCAATACGCGTTTGCGCCTTTTCACCTTTTTCTTTGAGGTGGTGTTGGACTAGCCCGGATTGTTGGATCACTAGGTCCACCATATCATGTAGTAAGGCTTCGCTAGTTTCTTCATCGAGGCGATTAATGAGGTTAACAAAGCTATCAACAGCATTATTGGCTCTTGTAGGAAGTTCATTAAGGCTGATGATTTGCTGGGTGCTGTCCCACATAGAACAGCCTTCAGTGCGGGCGTTGTGGCGAATTTTAGCTACTGTGGCTGCGCCCACTCCCCGAGTAGGCACGTTAAATACACGCTCCATAGCGGCGTCATCATTACGGTTTTTAATAAGGCGTAGGTACGCTAAGGCATTACGGATTTCGAGGCGATCATAAAAACGTTGGCCACCATAAATGCGATAGGGCATTTGTGCACGAATTAAGGCCTCTTCCAACACTCGAGACTGGGCGTTAGATCGGTAAAGAATGGCACACTCAGCACGTAACCCACCATCTTTGTGCCATTGATCAATTTGATCAACGATAAAGCGGGCTTCGTCCATTTCATTAAATGCGGCATAAAGAGCGATGGGTTCACCATCTTTGCCATCGGTCCACAGGTTTTTACCAAGGCGGCCACTGTTATTGGTGATGACACCATTTGCTGCTTTAAGTATGGTGCCAGTAGAGCGATAATTTTGTTCTAAGCGCACCGTAATGGCATTGCCAAAATCACGTTCAAAGTGTTGAATATTCTCGATTTTTGCACCACGCCATCCGTAAATGGACTGGTCATCATCACCCACAGCCATCACTTTTGCTGCGCTCCCCGCAAGCACTCGTAACCAAGCATACTGAATGGTGTTAGTGTCTTGAAACTCGTCTACTAATAAATGTTTAAAGCGGCCTTGATAATGTGCCAATAACGCGCTGTTGTTAAGCCACAGCTCATGGCTGCGTAGCAATAGCTCACCAAAATCTACCAGCCCAGCACGTTCGCACGCTTGGTGATAGGCAGCGTACACCTTCACTTGGGTATCTAGTTGAAAGTCACCGTGGATTTCTACGTGTTGAGGACGCTTACCTTCGTCTTTGCAGCCGTTAATAAACTGTTGGAACTGACGCACAGGCCAACGGCTTTCGTCCAGTTGCATTTCTTTACACAGGCGCTTAAGGATGCTGAGCTGATCATCGCTGTCTAAAATTTGAAATTCTTTTTGCAGGCCCGCTTCTTGCCAATGGCGGCGCAGTAGTCGATGGGCCAAACCATGAAAGGTGCCCACCCACAGTTGCGTAGTATCCAAACCCATCAAGCTTTCTATACGCGCGCGCATTTCTCGTGCAGCCTTATTGGTAAAAGTTACTGCCATAATGGACCAAGGAGAAACATTTTCTGCTTCAATTAACCATGCAATACGGTGCACCAGTACACGGGTTTTACCACTGCCAGCACCTGCCAATATAAGCAAGTTTTCTTCGGGCGCAGCAACAGCCTCACGCTGAGAGCCATTGAGTTCGTCTAAAAGGCGAGAAACATCCATTATTTTGTCCGTGTATTGCTGTGAATAGGCTTTAAATTATGATTTAAATCAATTTTTATAATTGGGTAATTGGTAAGACCATTATACTTTAGTCTAGTTGTCAGTTTGAGGCTAAACGAGTAAATTAATTCCAGCTATGACGGACTGTCGGTTGCTAAGTCATTTAACTTAATACCTATTGTAACCACAGATAAGGTAAAGATCACGGTCGAGCGTGAGTTACTTTTTCTAAAGTCGAGTGGAGTACGACGAGCGCAATAAAAATAACATTGGAGAATATAAGAATGCAAAGACGAGAAATATTAAAAAAAGGCTTGGTTGGTTTAGGGGGCGCTGCCGCTGCGACCGCTATCTCAGCGCCTGCAATTGCTAAAGAACGAGTAGAAATAGCCATGGTGGCTACTTGGGGTCGAGATTTCCCAGGTCTAGGTACGGGCGCTCAGCGTTTTGCTAAACGTCTAAACGACATGAGTGATGGCCGCATTCAAGTAACTTATTACGCTGCTAATGAGCGTGTTAAGGCCTTTGACTCGTTCGATGAAGTGGCTTCTGGCAATGCTCAGATGTACCACGGTGCAGAATATTACTGGAAAGGTAAACATCCAGGCTGGGCTTACTTCACCTCAGTTCCTTTTGGCCTAACCTACACCGAGATGAATGCATGGATTCGTTTTGGTGGTGGACAGGAGTTATGGGATGAGCTGGGTGCAGACTATGGCCTTAAGGGCCTTATGTGTGGTAACACTGGCGTTCAAATGGGTGGTTGGTTCCGTAAGGAAATGAACAGTGTCGATGACTTCAAAGGTTTGAAGATGCGTATGCCTGGCCTTGGTGGCGATGTATTAGCTAAGCTTGGTGGTTCTCCAGTATCTCTTCCTGGTGGCCAAATTTATGAAAACCTTATTTCTGGCGCTATTGATGCAACAGAATGGGTGGGTCCTTGGAACGATGAACTGATGAAGTTCTACGAAGCAGCTAAGTACTACTATTACCCAGGGATGCACGAGCCAGGTGCTATGCTGGCTTGTGGCATGAACAAGACTTGGTGGGATGGATTGACCAGATCTGATCAAATGATGATAGAAGCGGCCTCATCTATGGAAAATGACGTCATGATGGCGGAATACAATGCCAAGAATGGTGCAGCTCTTAAACGTTTGATTAATGACCAAGGTGTGAAGCTACGCCAATTTAGTGATGACATTTACGACGGCTTTGCAGAAGCTTCCGAAGAAGTGTTTGCAGAAGTTCAAGAGCACAGTGATTTGGCGTCGCGTATTCATCAAAGCTTTGCTACTGCACGTACTGATATTGGTGCATGGACACAAATATCTGACCAAGCCTATTTACAGCAACGTAACCGCGCCCTAGGCGTAGGTAATTAATAGCTTTACCTAGGCAAATCCACCCATAACTTTGTTGTGGGTGGATTTGTTTTTTTTAGCCTCATGTTAGTGGTTTTAACCATGCAACACTTGTCTAGTTCCCTGAACTCTTCTGGCGCTTTACTTAAGCAAGATCTGCTACTTCGTAGCCTTGCGTTTACTGTGGTTTACGCCACGGTTATTTTTGTGCTTAATAATTTTTTAAACTTCTGGGCGTTATGGCCAGGAGCAATTAATACCTTAGTGGGTAAATCACCCACAGGGTCCTCTTTAGGTCTCTCTGCCGGGCTTTTTGCTGGTTTAGGGTGGCTGCAGGTATTCAGTTATGTAGCGGCGCCAATATTGGCGATGATACATGTCTCTAAGTTATCAACCCAAAGCTATCAAAACCTTTCAGAAAGAGTTTCTGATTGGGCAGCTACAGTTATAAAAGCAGCCTTTTGGATGGTGTTACTGGTAGGCATGGCAGACATGCTAGTGTCACTGTTACGTATAGAATCTCTGCTAGCGCCAATATTTGGCGGCGACATCACCACAGAGCTAGGCAAACCAAAATTTCGAGGTGCTTATGTGCATCTGCCGTTAATGTTATTGGCCTGTGTTATTGCCCTTCGCAGTAAAGGATTAGGTTTTATATGGCTAGCATTGCTGGTGGTTGCAGCCGAGTTTTTGATCGTTATCAGCCGTTTTGTATTCTCTTATGAACAAGCCTATATGGGCGACTTAGTTCGTTTTTGGTACGCAGCATTGTTTTTGTTTGCATCGGCACACACCTTGCTTGTTGAAGGGCACATCCGGGTCGATGTGGCTTATACCCACTTTAAGGATCGTACAAAATCTTGGGTCAATGTGTTTGGTGTGAGCTTACTCGGATTGCCCTTGTGTTTTACTATTCTTACGCTGGGTATGTGGGATAAAACCAGCAGCATTAATAGCCCGCTGCTTAGTGTGGAAGTGTCTCAAAGTGGCTATGGTATGTATGTGAAATACATCATGGTAGGTTTTTTGGCCATTTTTGCTTTTTCAATGATTATTCAGTTTTTAAGTTATTTGCTCAAGCACTTTGGTGTGCTCCGTGGCGAAACACCAACACCAACCATCATAAACACGGCTAACCCCTAGGAAACTCGGTTATGGAACTTTTGTTTTTAGGGATTCTAGTCCTGTTAATGATTACAGCGCTTGTGTCTGGCTTCCCAGTGGCGTTCTCTTTACCAGGCTCTTCCATTATAGCGATTGGTTTAGCTGCATTAGCAGGTTGGATTTTTGCTGACAACCCAGACGCTTACTTCCATCAAGGTGGGCCGGTGCAATGGCTTAGTGCGGGCGTAACAAACTTTAGAAGCCTTTATTGGAACGTTGAGCGTGACACTTTAATAGCCATTCCATTATTTATTTTTATGGGCATCATGTTACAACGCTCCAAGGTAGCTGAAGATTTGTTAGTTACCATGGCCCAGTTATTTGGACCGGTGCCAGGTGGTCTGGGTATTTCTGTGGTGATAGTGGGTGCGCTTCTTGCTGCCACTACAGGTATTGTTGGTGCAACCGTAATCGCCATGGGTATGATCTCCTTGCCAGCCATGCTGCGTAATAAGTATTCACATTCATTGGCCACTGGAACCATCTGTGCCTCTGGCACCTTAGGTCAGATTATCCCACCGTCTATTGTACTTATCATATTGGCTGATCAGCTCAGTAGTGCTGCCGATCAAGCTAGTTCCATGCGTAAGGCGGCGTATCGTGAGATTACAGGTGAATTTTCCATGCCTTCAGTACTGGATATTTCCTCTGCCAGTGCTGGCGATATGTTTATGGGTGCCTTTATTCCTGGGATTTTATTAGTTATTTTATACATATTGTATATTCTATTTACAGCAATTCTTCGTCCAAAAATGGCCCCCCCGGTAGGCTATGTAGGTGCTTATGATCGACAGTTTTTGGTGAAAGTGCTGATGGCACTGTTTCCACCACTGACTTTGATTTTTGTTGTCTTGGGATCCATTTTATTGGGTGTGGCAACGGTTAATCAGGCTGGCGCGGTGGGGGCAGTGGGTGCCATGTTAATGGCGGGCTATTGCTTACATCATAGTGACAAAATGCGTTATTGGCCGGCATTTATAGCGATTGCTGCGGTCATTGTGCTAGGTTTTCTGGTGGCAAATTTTGATCTTAATATTAAGAGTATAGACACCGACGAAGACCGACTTGGTGTAGGCCTTGCCTTAGTCGCTGTAGCTGCATTACTGATCGCAGTCAGTTGGAGTGGTTGGCGAGTCTTTAAAACGGGCACCATCTTGCATGAAGTAATGGGAGAAACAGCTAAAACCACCTCTATGGTATTTATTATCCTTATTGGTGCGGCCATGCTCACCTCTGCATTTAGAGCCTTTGGTGGTGAAGAGCTGGTGAAGCACATGCTTACTAGCCTTCCTGGTGGTTTTTGGATGCAGTTCTTCGTGGTGATGCTGGTCATCTTTATCTTAGGTTTTTTCTTAGACTTTATTGAAATTGCCGTAGTAGTGGTGCCTATTGTGGCGCCTATCTTATTGGCAGACCCCAGTGCTAACATTACGGCAGTATGGTTGGGAGTGATGATTGGCCTTAATATTCAAACGTCATTCCTTACGCCGCCCTTTGGCTTTGCGCTCTTTTACCTGCGTGGTGTGGCAGATCAAGTGGTGAAGACTGTATCCATCTATAAAGGTGTGGTGCCATTTATTGGCTTGCAGATATTGGCTTTAGTGATTACTGGCTTCTTCCCTAGTTTAGTTAACTACCTACCTAACCGAACTTACCTCACATCCGACTCTGCACCACCGCCTATGAATCCGCGTATTCAGCCGTGCTTAGAACAGCAGGTATTAGCCTTGTACGCTGATCAAGAAACCAGTTTGCTGGCCGCAATTGATACTATGACTTTGGTAGATACAAGTTATTTGTCTTCTGCAGCAACCAAAATGCTTCATAACAGTTTAGGCAAAGCGCGTGAAACATTTGTTAAAGTAGAAGGTATTTATCAATCCAAGGCGCAGCTCTCAGACTTTGAGCAAAGTTATGAGCCGTTACACCAACAAGTACGGGAAATTCAGCTTAACGTGCGCCGTAATAAGCGTCTAATTGAAGATGCTCAGTTACAGCTACGCCGCCTTGATGACATTGAGTTAAATGATAATCGTCGAGCAGACTTAGTGGAGCGGATTGAGGCACTTGAGCAATTCAATCAGCGTTTAGAGGCCAGTATTCCTACCTCTTGGGCAACACAAAGGCCTATTTTTGAGAAGCTAAATAAGGCAGAAAAACAGTCTCGCAGTGACTATCGTCGCAATGTTGATGAAGCTTATGAGGGAATAACAGAACTACGCTTATGGATAAGCCAGGCGCCTGAGTTAGCACAAATAAAAGTAGCTGTAGCCAACCTTGTGGTAAGTATTGAGCAATTAGATGCTAGCGAGGCCATGGACGCCATTAAGCTGCAAGAGAAAGCCATGGGTGAATTTGCAGGGGCAAGCACTATTAGGTCGAAGCTCTCTAAGGCACGACGGGCTCTTAAAGGTAGTAAATACAACCCAAGCAAAGCCAAAGACTATCATAGCCAAGCTATGGATCTGCTCACAGCAGAAATTGTATGGCGCCAGCGTGCTCTGATAGACATGGCTCCAGCACTGAATAGTTATGATGTAGCCATTAAAGATAGTATTGGTTTACGCTTACAAGAACGTATGAGCCTTGATTTAGCGACTGCTGTTTCTGCGTGTATGTCCAGCCATAAGGATATCTCCTTACAATTTTGAGTATGGTTGCTGGATTGAGCCGAAGTGGATGGGGTAGAATGTTATTAATACCCTACTGCTTCGGCTCATTTAATGCCTATATCGAACCACGACCTATTTAAAACCATTGCTCAAGCGCATCCACAATTACGTAAATCTGAGCGTAAGGTGGCAGACTATGTGCTAGAACATCGTGCTAAGGTGGTGCAAATGAGAATTGTGGATTTAGCCGCAGCGGCTGCGGTAAGTGAACCCACTGTAGTGCGCTTTTGTCGCGCGTTAGATTTTGATGGGTTTCAAGATTTTAAGCTTAATTTAGCTCAGTTCCTGGGTACTAATACATCTTACCAACAATTTAGATTGGATAGCCGAGACTCAGTAGAGCAGTTTAAAGAAAAAATATTCGACTCCACCATGGGCAACCTCATGCGGGTAAAGTCTGATTTAGATGCCGCTAACCTAGAAAAAGCCATTATCGCCTTAGTGCAAACAAAGCGTGTTGACTGCTATGGTTTTGGTGCCTCTGCCCCCATCTGTAGTGATGCACAGCACAAATTTTTTCGCCTCAATATGTCTGCTGCAGCCTATTCAGATCCACACCTACAAACTATGGCAGCTGTTACCCTTAAACCTGGTGATGTGGTGATTGCAATCTCACAAACTGGGCGCACCAAAGACCTACTTCACACTACACAACTGGCTATGGATGCTGGCGCTACAGTCATTGCCTTGTGCCCAAGCAATACCCTGTTGGCGCAGCAAGTGCAGATTCCTTTGTATATCGACCTAGATGAAGACAAAGAACTTAATACACTGATGTCGTCTCGTATTACTCAAATGGTGGTGATAGACGTGCTAGCGGTGGGTGTTACCATGCAGTTAGGTGAAGAAACTATGGCTCACCTTAAAACCATTAAGCGTTCACTTAAGAGCTTACGGGTGCCTGCTAAGCGTATTAAGTAATAAAAACACCATCTAGTATTGCTGTAACAGCCAACCGAGTATCACTCAGGCAGTGCTAGTAATACTTTTGATACACATGTTAGTGGCATTAATGGAAATCTCTAGAGGCCACTTTTAGCTGTTCTAGCAAGTGACTACAATCGATGAGTTTACCAGCAATAACGTGGGTCACTTGGCTGTCTGGGTCGCGCTCTAAAATGCCTTTTACTTTTAATATAGTAGCATTCAAATAAGCCGACCTTTGGGCGCGAGCGGTGCCTTGCCAAACCACTAGGTTGGTATTACCCGTTTCGTCCTCTAAAGTAATAAAGGTAACACCTGAGGCTGTGCCAGGCCTTTGCCTCCCGGTCACTAACCCTGCTGCAGTGACAAGGCTTCGATGGGGTTTATGGGCCATTTGACTAGTGCTTTGGCAACCTTTTAGTAAACCAGCATGGCGCAACAATGCAATGGGATGTTGTTCTAAACTTAGGCGCAGGCTGGCATAGTCTTCTGTTAGGGAATCTAGGGCCGCAGGCGCAGGTAATTGGTCTGGGTCACGCTCTCGCACTTCTCTTAGCAATGGCAGGTCTTGATGGTTGTCGAGTAATTGCCAACGGGCCTGATAGCGGTGGCCACTAAAACAGGTTAGTGCATTGGCGCTGGCCAGTGATTCCAGTTGGCCTTTAGCAAGGTGTAATGCCTGTACTTGGGGTAGGTCTTTAAACCCTTGTTTAGGCCGATGTTCTAATAACTGTTGCATGTAATCTTGCCGCACTCCCTTTACTTGTCGTAAACCTAAGCGTAAGGCTAATTCTGCAGTTTGGGTGGGTTCTAAGCGATGGTCCCAATCACTTTTATTAATGCACACAGGTAAAACTTGTACACCATGGCGGCGAGCATCTTGTACTAACGCAGACGCACTATAAAAACCCATGGGTTGACTGTTGAGAATGGCGCAATAAAAAGCACCAGGGTAGTGGTACTTAAGCCAGGCTGAGGCGTAAGCCAAAACAGCGAAGCTGGCAGAATGGGACTCTGGAAAACCATACTCACCAAAACCTAAAATTTGTTGGTATAAACGTTCTGCAAACTCTGTTTCATAACCCCTTGCTACCATGCCATTGACTAGTTTATGGTGGAATTGATCCATTTCTCCATGACGTTTCGAGCTGGCCATAGCGCGGCGCAATCGATCTGCTTCTCCGCCACTAAAGCCTGCTGCTACCATAGCCAACTTAATCACTTGTTCTTGAAATATAGGTACACCCAGGGTGCGTTCTAACACTTCCTTCACTTCTTTCGATGGGTAGGTTACTGTTTCTTTACCGGCTCGGCGGCGTAAAAATGGATGTACCATGTCCCCTTGAATAGGCCCTGGACGCACAATGGCTATTTGTATCACAAGGTCATAAAAACATGCTGGTTGTAAACGTGGCAACATGCTCATTTGGGCGCGTGATTCAACTTGAAATACGCCCACACTATCGCCCTGCTGGAGCATGGCGTAAACCCTACTATCATCATCCATTCGAGTGATATCGGCCAAACTGAGTTTACGCCCATGGTGGTGTTGTACCATGTGTAATGCACGCCGTATGGCGCTGAGCATACCTAAAGCTAAAACGTCTACTTTAAGTAACGCAAGGCTTGCTAAATCGTCTTTATCCCATTGAATTACAGTGCGATCAGCCATAGAAGCATTTTCTATAGGCACTAGCTCACTTAAGGGCCCTGCACTAATGATAAACCCCCCTACATGTTGTGATAGGTGGCGTGGAAACCCTTGTAGGGTTTGTACCAGTTGCAAAAAACATTGCCCCACATGACTTTGCGCGTCTAAGCCTAGGCTTTGTAATTGCTCAGCCCACCCTGTGCTACTGTCACGGCGGTCTACATTTTTGATAAACAGTTCAAGTTGGGGCAGATTAATACCTAAGGCTTTGCCTACCTCACGCACCGCGCTTTTAAAACGGTAGGTGATGACAGTGGCAGCTAAAGCTGCACGGTGGCGGCCATATTTTTGATAGATATACTGAATTATTTCTTCGCGCCTTTGGTGCTCAAAATCTACATCAATGTCGGGTGGCTCAGCTCGTTCTTTGGAAATAAAGCGTTCAAATAGAACCTGTATTTGGCGAGGATCTACCGTGGTTATTTCTAAGCAGTAGCACACTATTGAGTTGGCCGAAGAACCACGGCCTTGGTATAAAATGTGCCGTCTTTTTGCGAACTGCACTAGGTCATACACTGTTAAAAAAAAGTGGGCATAACCTTCTGAGGCAATAAGGCTAAGCTCTTTATCTATGATGAGGGCAATATCATGGGGTACGCCAGCGGGAAAACGGCGCCCTTTACCTTGCTCTACAAGGTGGTGTAAATAACTGTTGGCGTCATATCCGCTGGGTACTAATTCGGCGGGGGATTCATAGCTCAGTTGTGATAAACAAAAATCACATTGTTGGGCAATGGTTACACTGGCTTGTAGCCATAGGGGCGGATACAATTTAGCGATTTTATCTAACGGTCTCAGGCTATGTTCACAGTTGGCTTGCAAGGCATAACCACAGGCATGTA
>CAJXEN010000022.1 GCA_913052465.1 uncultured Oceanospirillaceae bacterium | reverse complement strand
ATCAGTAAAAATGAAATAGCAACTCCAGCCAGAACTGCGCTCAGGGCTTTGATTACGGGTTTTTTGAATCATTATTATTAATAAACTGAACGAAAAAAGCCCACCGATAAAGCTAAAAACCGGCATGGTGTAAGCGCCTATTACTAAGCCTATATGAGAAATAACTAATACAGCACCAGCCGAGGCGCCGGAGGAAACTCCTAGCAAAAAAGGGTCGGTCAGTGGATTGCGAGTGGCCGCCTGCAAGGCGGCACCTGCTACTGCCAGCCCCGCACCGGTAAGCATTGCCAGCACAATCCGCGGCAAGCGAAGCTGTGTGATAATCACTTGTTGCGAGGCAGTCCAGTCGGGGGTAATTGGCAGATCAAACAGATATACCCCCAGAATATTGCTGACTTGAGACACAGAAATATTGCTGACACCAATTAATACACCGAAGAGGGCCAATAGCAGCATGACCAACAGCAAAATTAGTAGCTGCGTCCTGTGAGAGCTTACTCTGGAATAATTGGGTGCGGCACCAAGTGACTTAGCCAACGTTAAAAGGCGCTTGGATGAAGTTTGGCGGCTAGTTTCTCAACGGCTTGAATGTTTAGCGGCCCGGGGGTTATCTCGCCGTACTCCAAAGGGATATATCGCTGATTTTTAACGGCATCTAAAGTTGATAGAACCGGATGTTGCTGAAAAAAATTCCAAGATGAACGCCAACCAACTTTTTGGTAGTCAACCAAGATGATGAATTCAGGGTTGGCTTGCATAATAGATTCAATACCAACTTTACTCCAGCTGGTATCGATACTGTCCATCACGTTCTCACCACCGGCAGCGCGGATCAGTGCCGTAGGCATGCCAAAACGTCCAGAGGTGAATACTTTATCTTCCCCAGAATCATAGAGAAAAACCCTGACAGCGGGTTTGTTTACAATGGCGGCCTCAATTTTCTTCATTCTCTGCTGCCAGTCAGTCACCAGTTGCTGAGCTTTTTCCCTTACTCCAAAGACAGAACCCAAACGCAGGATGTCCCGGTAGAGTAAATCCATCGAAGCGTCACTACCTGACTTACTTAAGTGAACACAAGACTCACTCAGCTCTAACACGGGAACGTTGAATAGGGCCAGGCTTTGCGGAGTTAATTCACCATTTGGGCGCATGCCATAGTTCCAACCTGCAAAAAATAGATCAGGATCGACCGATAATACGTTTTCTGTTGATGGCTGTTTGGGAGCTAGTTCAGGTATCGAACCGCGAGCACTATCGAATGCGGCATTGGTTTTATACCAGCCAGTAATACCAGTTAGACCAGCGATACGATCTTGAAGTCCCAGAGAAAAAGCCATTTGACTCATGTTCTGATCGTGAATTACCGCCCGTTTTGGCGCGCTGTTAAAGGTGACAGATCGACCACAACTATCGACAGTTACCGGAAAACTAGAGGCGTAACTGAGATTACCGATTAGACTGGCCAGGGCGAAAGAGCCGAGTGTTGGTAACTTCATTGAGTTTCTCCTTAGTGCAACGATTGGGCGTGAGAGCGGTGGCACAAAAAGACCACTGCTGCCACGGATTTTGGTAAGTTTGAGTGTGAACGCTAAATACTTGAGCAAACAAATTTTCGGTTAGGACAGATTCTGCGGACCCCAGAGAGATGAGCTTTCCACCATCTAATACCAACAGGCGGTCACAGTATCGGGCAGCTAAATTAATGTCATGCAGCGATACAATACAACTCAGTGGAAGCTGGCTTAGTTGCTGCATCACATTTAATTGCTGGGCAATATCCAGATGGTTACAAGGTTCATCCAGCACGAGAATGGAGGTTTGTTGGACTAAAGCCCGCGCTATCATGACCCGTTTTTTCTCACCGCCAGATAGATCGCTAATGTCCCGATCGAGATAGCGAGAAACATGCATCAGCTTGGCGCAGCGATTAATGACAGCGGGGCCATATCTATCGGCACCGGTCAACCAGTGGTGGTGTGCCGTTCGACCTGTTTCGATGACTGCGCGTACAGAGAGTTGGAAATCGGCAGGAGATTCCTGAGTGACAGCAGCAATTCTGCGTGCCCGCTCACGATGGGATAACCGAGAAAGCGGCGATCCCTCTATCTCAATACACCCTTGGTAGTGTTGCAGCGCACCGTAAAGGCAGCGAAGCAGCGTAGTTTTACCAGCACCATTGGGACCCAGCACTCCCAGTGTTTCTCCCTGCCTCAAGGTGAAACTGAGTTTATCGAGCAGAGGTTGTCCGCTGTCACTGATCACTGAAAGCTGCTTGACCTTCAGAATATCCACTGAGTTAGCCTCAGATAAG
Source organism: uncultured Oceanospirillaceae bacterium (assembly GCA_913052465.1). Classification (GTDB taxonomy): domain Bacteria; phylum Pseudomonadota; class Gammaproteobacteria; order Pseudomonadales; family Balneatricaceae; genus Njordibacter. The sequence continues at coordinate 20,001 of CAJXEN010000022.1, read as the reverse complement.
CACACGCAATTTGCTGTTTAATGAAAAAAATTGTCTGCAAGTTAGTAACTCTGCCTAGAACCGCCCACCGCGATTGTATTAGGGTACACGAAAGGCTGGTTTCCGGACTTAACAGCAGGAATGTATTAAATCAATACCACCTAGTTAGCAGCGCCTTCCCAAGTTCTCACTCAGTGGTTAATCGCTGAACTTTACTGTCTTACCGTTGCGGGGCAGTGTTGGTTTCGCACCAACTTCCCAATTATCAAGCCTACAATACAAGAGTGGCTCGCACCTAACGCACTAATTTTGTAAATCGATCATAAGGGAGGGTGTAAAATTAATCAATACAGCGCGGCTCTTAGGCGCTTATTGTGGTCGCAAGCGGGTGTTATCTGACCAGGACTTTGCTTTGTTAAAATAGCGTGTTGAGTCTGGAGAAAAAAAAGCACAATTGGCCCAAGATTTTGGGATCAGCCTCAAAACGCACTACCAAATTCTGCGTCTAGGGGCGTGACATGGACATTGATTTTCTGACAGCGGATCAACGGTATCAGTATGGTCGATTTACCTGTGAGCCAGATGAGGTAGAGCTAACAGGATGTTTTCACCTGGATAACAAGGACATAGCCTTAATCAACACACGACGCGGAGACATCAGCCTGCTGAAGTAATTCAGAGCATCTTATAACTGCTTGTCGTCTGCATTTTGTTTGCAACGAACGGCGATGTCAGTCTGCTTAAGCTGAGTTTGGAGATATAGAGGCACACGAATACGAAAGAAATAAATATGATGTTATGAAGACTGAATGTAAGCTAAGGTATTAGCCATGTGTTCCACCATGTGGTCCACTTGCTTCAATAAGTGTCTAAAAGCAGTTAAATGTCTATATAAATCAAAGTAATGGTGGTACCCCTATCAGCCGCACCTCGGCACACGAATCCACCGCTGTGGCTGCTCCCTTCCAGGCCTGACCAGGTTTACGGTTTATCGTTGCGTGGGGACCAATAGGGCTACCATAACGATCACAATCGAGCGATTGCGAGGAGCGCAGTATAGGCAAAAAGCCTCTGATTCTCAAGTGATTTTTGTGCCGATATTATAATCCAATTAATGATCACACGCCGTAACTAGCATACGGCAAAAACTCAACCTGCTGCGCTTCTTCACCACAGGTGTGTGCTTTAACCACAGCTAACCCGTCTCCTTTCATTGCGGTAGTTAGCACGCCCGAGTTTTGATTAGTCATGGCTTCTACTACTGTGCCTAATTGAGCATTAGGCACTAACCTTACACGCAAATATTCCTGCCTTATACTTTGCCTTTGCGGTGGATTAACCAAACGTGCACTAAGAGCGTGCCCTTTGGTATTTGTACAGCCTTGAAGAGCCAGTAAAAAGGGCCTCGCCATTACCATAAAGGTTACCAGCACACTCGCTGGATTACCTGGTAAACCAAAAAATGGTATTTTTTTGACTCGACCAAATGCTAAGGGTTTACCAGGTTTAATGGCCAGTTTCCATACATCTAGTTGACCCAAAGTTTGTACCGCACCTTTTACATGGTCTTCTTCACCTTCAGATACACCACCACTGGTGATAATAATATCAGCCTGATCTGCTGCTAAAGCTAAAGCAGATTCTGTGGTTGAGCGCTCATCAGTAATAATGCCCATATCCACTAACTCCATACCTAGCTGATCAACTAAACCAGCTAACAAAAATCGGTTTGAATTATATATCTGTCCAGCTTCAAGGTCTTGGCCTGGGTTAACTAATTCACTTCCAGTAGAGCCAATAGCAACTTTTAAACGTCGGTACACGCTGACTCGTTCGATACCCATAGATGCCAACACACCTAAATGCCTGGCTTCTAACTTAGTACCGGTTTCGCAAACTACCTGCCCTTGCGATACATCTTGGCCTTTAAGTCGAATAAATTGGCCTTGCTTTTGACCTTGTTTTAAAGCCCTCGCTAGAATACGAATACCACCATCTACAGTTTCAATATCTTCTTGAATGACGACTAATTGTGCGTTGTCTGGTACTTCTGCCCCAGTAAATACCCTAGCACAAGTGTGCCGTTCTAGCGCGCACGGCACCTGCCCAGCCGCTATACGCTGGCTCACTGGAATGATTTCTAAAGTTAAGTCCTCTAATCGAAAGGCATAACCATCCATTGCACTGTTATCTGCAGGAGGCACTGCCACAGCAGACACCAAAGGTGCGCTTAGCACCCGCCCTCTAGCATGAAATAAAGACACAGACTCTGTTGGCAAAATACATTTTGCTGTTGCCATAATCTGTTGCTGTGCATTAAATACAGTGGTGAGACTAGTTTTTGTCAACATGCGCGTTATGACGACTGGCGAACGACAGAATTGAAAGTTACCATTTCCACAAAATTACAGGGCCTGTGTCGGCTATCTAACTGTTGTTTAATGATGCCATCCCATGCTGTACGACAAGCCCCTGTAGAACCAGGAATACTAAAAATCACTGTGCGATTAGCTACGCCAGCCACGGTCCGCGACTGAATGGTAGAAGTGCCAACTTCAGCATAAGAAAGGCTCCTAAATAACTCACCAAAACCTTCAATCACCTGATCAAATAGTGGTAATAGTGCATCTGGGGTAGTATCTCTAGCAGTAAAACCAGTGCCACCTGTGACTAACACAGCATGGACATTGCGGTCGGCAATCCATTGACTTACAGCCGCACGAATTTGGTACACATCATCTTTTACAATGCCGTGCTGCGCTAAGCTATGTCCAGCATCTTGCAGCCGTTCAATGAGTGTTTGTCCCGATGTATCGGTAGCTACCGTACGCGTATCAGAAACGGTCAATACCGCTATATTAATGGTTTTTTGTGGAACATTACTGATGGTCATAGGGTATTTCTCTTAATTTATGTCTAAAGAGTAAAAACAACATAGGCAGTATACAGCCTGTTTGACCTAGATTGTATTTTTGATAGTGACACAAGTGGCGTTAAAGTTATTTGATCATCGCCTTGCAACTTTAGTTTTAAAGACTTTAGTTTCAAAGACCTTAGTCTCATTCACTAAGGTCTAATTTCCAATACCCACTAATTCTCTAGACTAGTCTCCACCTAGAAGCACCCCTGGATTGATGTTCTGGCAGTGCTCATCTTGGTTCAACAAAAATAAATTGGAGTTTGCCATGACAGATGTAAAATCTGAAAAATCAAATCATACCGCTTCAGGCTGGTCCCGCCGTGATGTCTTAAAGGCCACATCTGTTGGCGCAATTGGCGCAGCTACACCAATGTTTTTTACCCAAAACGCATGGGCAGAAAAAGCTATTGGCAACTATCCCATTAAAGGTAGTGAAGTAGTATTAGGTTTTAACGTACCTCAAACTGGCGCCTACGCCGATGAGGGTGCTGACGAATTACGCGCCTACAAACTAGCTGTTCATCACCTAAACAACGGTGGTGGCATGCTGGACACACTTAAGCCAAGCAAATTAACGGGCAACGGCATTTTGGGCAAAAAAGTCACTTACGTCACGGGTGATACTCAAACCAACGCCGATGCGTCTCGAACTTCTGCACGTCGCATGATCGAACGAGATAAAGTGATTATGGTAACTGGTGGTTCTTCTTCTGGTATTGCTATTGCCCAACAGTACTTGTGTAATGAACTAGGCATTATCTTTATGTGTGGTTTGACTCACTCAAACGACACAACCGGCAAAGACAAGCAACGTTATGGCTTTCGTCATTTCTTTAATGCCCACATGACAGGCAAAGCTTTGTCTCCTGTATTGAGTAAGGAATATGGCACAGACCGTCGTGCTTTTCACTTAACTGCAGATTATTCTTGGGGCCATACCCAGCAAGAGTCCATGCAGGAATTCACCGAGAAAGAAGGCTGGACCACTGAAGGCAACATTATGACGCCTTTGAAGACCACTGACTTCTCTCAGTACCTGTCTCAGGTATTGAACTCAGATGCTGACGTATTGGTACTTAACCACTACGGCGCCAATATGGTTAATTCGCTAACTAATGCGGTTAACTTCGGTATGCGTGATATGCAGAAGAATGGTAAAAACCTAGAAATCGTAGTACCTTTATACAGCCGTTTGATGGCCAAAGGTGCAGGTTCTGCTAACATCGACGGTGTATTAGGCACCTCGGGTTGGAACTGGGCCTTAGAAGATGAAGGGTCTAAAGTGTTCGTTAAAACCTTTACTGATGAGTATGGCTTCCCACCCTCACAGGCGGCTCACACCTGTTATGTGCAAACCCTTTTATATGCCAACGCATGTGAAATGGCAGGCACTTTTTATCCTCCAGAAGTGATTAAAGCCCTTGAAGACTTTGAATTCACTGGTGCTGGTAATGGTCCAACCTTATACCGTGGTGCCGATCACCAATGTATTAAAGACATCTTGGTTATGCAGGGTAAGTCTCCTTCTGCTCGTACTAGCGACTTTGACTATCTGCGGATCGTTGATAAAGTGGATGCTAAGACCGTGGACTACGATCCAGCCATCTTTGGTGGTGAGTTAGGTCCATACGAACCAGCATAAGTTCTTTGAAGCAACCAACACGGGTCTAGTTTAACGCTGGCCCGTTTTTACTTTACTCAGCCCATACTAAAAAATATCATGATTTTGCCAAAGCAACCCATGGGAGTAGTTCCAAAATGGATATGACGCTCAACGCATTCACCCTCTCTCTTTTAACCGGCTTGCAGCTGGGTTCCATTTATGTGCTCATTGCTCTGGGCTTAACACTTATTTTTGGCACTTTAGGCGTAGTTAACTTTGCCCATGGCGCCTTGTATCTTATCGCTATTTATCTAGCGGTAAGCATTAACAACACGCTAGGCTTTGGTCTGGCACTCATTCTTGTACCACCGCTTCTGTTTGTTATTGGGGTAGCTATGGAACGTGGCTTAATTCAGCGCTTTTACGACCGCCCTCATACTGATCAAATCTTAGTGACCTTTGGTTTAGCCATTGTGTTGCAAGAGTTACTTAAATGGATATTTGGCGCCAACAACATACCTTTTGCAATCCCTAGTTGGGGCAATGGTATTGTTATGCTGCATGACTACCTGCCATTTTTAGAGGGATTTGTAGTGTATCCCAAGTGGCGAATGATTTTAGTTGTAGTTGCCATTGTTACGGTATCAGCTGTGTTTGCATTGTTACATCTCACCCGCTTTGGTTTGGTGATTAGAGCCGGCATGCGAGATGCTGAAATGCTCCAGTTCCTTGGCGTTAACATTAACCGCCGTTTTATGGTGGTGTTTGGTTTAGGGGCTATGATTGCCGGTATTGCTGGTGTGTTTGGTGGCCCTGTTACTCAGGTGTCTCCAGAAGTAGGCATGCAATTGCTGGTGCCCTCATTTCTTATCGTCGTTATTGGTGGCATGGGGTCCCTCGGTGGGGCTGTCTTAGCTGGCATTTTAATTGGTATGGCACAAAGCTTTACCGCACCGTACATTTACCTCAATACCATTATTATTTACCTCATTACCGTTATCATTTTATTGGTCCGTCCCCGTGGTTTGTTGGGTGCCAAAGGAGTATTTGAATAATGAACACTCAAAGTAACTTTTGGCAATACAACAAAACTGTATTGATGTTTGCTGTGGTGGCTTTAACCATGCCTTTTTGGTTTCCTTTGATGGGTGGCTACTCTGGCTTAGACACTAAGATTATGATCTTTTGTATTTTTGTGGTGGGTTTTGATATTTTATTAGGCTTTACTGGCTATTTATCATTTGGCCATGCGGCCTTCTTTGGAATTTCTGCCTACGTCACCGGCATTATGCTAAAGAACTTTTCTGACAACATTATTCCTGCCATGTTGGTGGCAGTCGCAGCTGCAACAGTTGTGGCTTTAATCATCGGGCTACTCACGTTAAAAAGAACGGGCATCTATTTTTCTATTCTCACCTTAGCTTTTGCTGAGATGTTCGATTCTATGGCTATGTCTATGTTACAACGATGGACCGGTGGTGAAAACGGCTTAACCGGCCTCCCCACGCCCATGTTATTTGACTTAAAGATGCAGGGTGATACGGTATTTTACTTCTGTGCACTCATGGCCATTGCCCTGTTTTATTTCGCCAAACGTATTGAACGTTCGCCCGTAGGGTTAATGATGAAGGCCATCAAATGTAACCAAACTCGCTTAGAATACACCGGCATTAACGCCCGTAGATATAAGCTGTTAGCTTTTGTATTAAGTGCAATTTATGCCGCCATTGCAGGCTCCTTAATGGTGGTTTATGAACCCTTTGTAGGCCACGAGTTCCTGGGTTGGCATCAATCTGGTGAAATCGTCATCATGTCTGTTATCGGCGGCGTAGGCACATTAGTTGGGCCCATGTTGGGCGCAGCCTTTATGCTGTATTTCGAAAATGTGATGTCGGTGAACCTTGGTGAACAGTGGTTACTTGTTTTAGGGGTGATATTTATGGCTGTAGTCATCTTTATGCCAGGCGGTTTTATGGAAGCCATGGCAAGATTAAAGAAACGTTTTTTCACCACTATAGACGGCGAATAGGAGACTGAACCATGGCCATATTAGACATCCATCAAGTGTCCTTAAGTTTTGGTGGCCTAAAAGCCTTACAAAACGTTAATTTGAAAATTGAAAAAGGTACTACCCACGCACTTATTGGGCCAAATGGTGCTGGAAAATCAACCTTACTTAACGTGTTGACGGGCATGCTTAAGCCCGACGACGGTTCGGTAATGTTCGATGGTAAACCATTACTTAATGTTAACTCATACGACATTAACCAGTTGGGTATTGCTAAGGTATTCCAAACCCCAGCTATTTTCCCAGAAATGACAGTATTACAAAATGTCACCATTCCTGTATTTGCAGCTAGAGACGGCTGTTTTAACATGAATATGTTTGAGGGCCGCAGTAAACAACGCCCTCTAATTGAGTTTGCTGAACAACAAATTTGTGAACTCGGCCTAGAAAAACACATGAATATGATGGCTGGCAGCCTGTCACGGGGTGACAAACGTCGTTTAGAAATGGCTATTTGTTTAGCCAATAAACCTCGTTTATTATTATTGGACGAACCTACTGCAGGTATGGCGCGCCACGAAACTGAAAAAACCATTGAGTTGCTAAGAAGCATAAATGACGGTATTACCAAAGTTATTGTTGAGCATGATATGAACGTGGTTTTCTCACTTTCAGATAAAATTTCAGTATTATCTCAAGGCCAAATTATTGCTGAAGGTTCGCCAACCCAGATTAAGGGACACCCTAAAGTCATCGAAGCCTACCTTGGTGAAGCCCAGGTTTAAGGAGAAAAATATGTCAGTAACAGCAACCACAGCACCATCCTTCTTTTCTTGCCGTGAACTGAACGCGTTTTATGGCGAAAGTTACGTCGTTCAAGGTGTCTCGTTTGATATTCCAGAAGGTGATATTGTCGCCCTATTGGGCCGCAATGGTGCAGGTAAAAGTTCTACTTTGCGCACCATTGCAAGAGCTAACCAACCGGCCCTGTCCAGTGGTGAAATTTGGCTTAACGGCCAAGCACTGCATAATATGAAACCGTTTGAAGCTGCCCGTAGTGGCATCCAACTGGTGTGTGAAGACCGGCGCATTATCCCAGGCGTAACTGTTGAGGAAAACTTGATATTGGCGCAAATTGCCCAACCACTGGGCTGGACTCTTGAGAAAATTTATAGCCACTTCCCTAAGCTTGAAGAAAGGCGTAAACAAGAGGCTTCTACCTTGTCTGGCGGTGAACAGCAGATGTTAGCTTTAGCTCGGGCTTTGGCCAGAGATGTAAAACTTCTTTTGCTAGATGAACCTTACGAAGGCTTAGCACCAGTAATCGTGCAGGAAATTGAACGTATGTTGCAGGAAGTGAAAAAAATGGGCATTACTACCATTATTGTGGAACAAAATGCCGTGGCCGCACTGAAACTTGCAGACCATGCTATTATCATCGATACCGGTGTGATTGTATTTACTGGTACCGCTCAGGAAGTACTGGACAATCAAACTTTACGTGAAGAGTACCTGGCAATTTAAAGGGCTAAGTCTAGGCTGAGGCGGTCGAACAACTGACTGCCAATAAATCAATTGGTTTAGGGCTGCAGCGCACGCAATAAAACCCCTTCGCGCAAAGCTCCAGTGGAAAAATATATGTGGTCTAAATTTAAGCTCGACATAATGCCTTTAAGTATGGCATAGCCAGCGGGTAACACTTCGCCTCTATCTGGCCGTAAACCCTCTACAGCCACATCATCCAAATAACCAAAAGCCAATATTTGCTGCTCAATTTTAGCCATCGAGGCCAAATTTAAATAAGGCATGCCATCCTCTACCAGTCCACTAAGAGCAGCTAAAGCTTTTATGGTACCTGAGGATCCAATACACACTTGCCAACCATCATTTAGGTAGTTTGGGGCAGCTGTTGCAATAGTGTGTTGGGCGGCCTCAACAGCATTTTTTATATAGCTTTGATCAATTTTTCGTTGCGGAAAAAATTGGCTACTAAAAGCCACACAGCCCATAGAAAAGCTCTGCAAACGTTTGGGGGTGTGCTGCCCTAAAATTAGTTCGGTACTGCCGCCACCAATATCAACGACTAATTTTTTGCTATTTCGATACGATGTATCGGCCACTTCACCCACCACACCAGAAAAAATTAGTGACGCTTCTTCTTCACCTGTGAGCACCCGTATTGGTGCACCCAACATGAGCTCTGCATCGACAATAAATTCAGCACTATTTTGTGCTACACGAAGTGTATTTGTAGCAACAATATGGCGGTTATTAGGTGAAATTTTAGCCAACTTAGGAACCAAACGCCGCAAGCAATCTAACCCACGACCGATGGCCTCTTGGCTAAGGCAACCTTGGTCATCAAGCCCTGCCGCCAACTGCACCTTTTCACCAGCTCTACTCACCACACGCCAAGGGGTATAGCGAGTGTCTACTAGAGTAACATGAAAGCTGTTAGACCCAAGATCTATGGCAGCGACTAGATAATTCAATGTATGTAAGTCAAAGTATGTGATCCAATAATAGTAATATTGCAGTGTATCAAACAAACCTTAATAGGCCAATTATACTAATCTTTTACTCAATCACCTTGTTTACCTACCTCAGCCTTAACTGAGATTTAACTGAGATATAAGTCGCATCCAAGTGAAACATATAGCAACGCTCTATATTAGTGCAAATCTGGCAAAAGTATATTCCTAATGCACCATCAATGATCCACTCAGTATGCGAAGATGCCAATGAAAAATCATAAAATATTGTTTTATATTGCTTTTTTTACCTTGGCACGATAATCGCAATAGCCAGAGCAGTAATCACAACAACTCACAGAGACTCCCATGGAAAATAACCTATATGAACTCCAGTTTGCCCTGGATACCTTTTACTTCTTAATTTGTGGCGCTTTAGTGATGTGGATGGCAGCCGGTTTTGCCATGCTTGAAGCAGGCCTAGTACGCAGTAAAAACACCACTGAAATCCTCACCAAAAACTTTGCACTTTATGCGATTGGCTGTGCCATGTACATGATGGTGGGTTATCAGATAATGTACGGTGGTGGTTGGTTCCTGAGTGGTATTGAAGTTATTGATACCGACCAAGTGTTAGCAGACTCGGCTGCGGAAGGTTTTGGCGGCGCATCAGTCTACTCGGCGGCATCAGACTTCTTCTTCCAAGTAGTATTTGTGGCCACAGCCATGTCAATTGTGTCAGGTGCCGTGGCAGAGCGCATGAAACTATGGTCATTTTTAGCTTTTACAGTGGTAATGACAGGTTTTATATACCCGATGGAAGGCGCCTGGACTTGGAACGGTAATGACGTTTTTGGCTGGTATAATCTTGGCGACCTTGGCTTTTCAGATTTTGCAGGTTCAGGAATCGTGCACATGGCTGGTGCTACTGCAGCCTTGGCTGGGGTGATCTTGCTGGGTGCACGTAAAGGTAAGTACGGTGCCGATGGCCAAGTTAAGGCTATGCCAGGAGCTAACCTTCCCATGGCAACTTTAGGAACATTTATTTTGTGGATGGGCTGGTTTGGCTTTAACGGTGGATCGGTTCTTAAACTAGGGGATATTGACTCAGCTCACTCTGTGGCCATGGTGTTTCTTAATACCAATGCCGCAGCAGCAGCTGGTGCCATTGCTGCTTTAATAGTAGCTCGAATTAAGTTCGGTAAAGCCGACCTAACTATGATGCTCAACGGTGCTTTGGCAGGCCTAGTCACAATTACTGCAGAACCTTCTACCCCAACAGCCCTGCAAGCTAGCCTTTTTGGTGCCTTAGGTGGTGTATTAGTAGTGTTTAGCATTCTGGCCTTAGACAAGCTAAGGCTTGACGACCCAGTAGGTGCTATTTCAGTACATGGCAGTGCCGGTTTACTAGGTTTGATGCTGGTACCTTTGACTAATTCAGGGGCCACGTTTACAGGCCAAATTATTGGAGCACTCACCATTTTTGTATGGGTATTCGCAGCCAGTTTTGTGGTTTGGTTTATCATCAAAAAAATGTTTGGCATTCGTGTTACTGAAGAAGAGGAATATAAGGGCGTGGATATTTCAGAGTGCGGTATGGAAGCCTACCCAGAGTTCACCAACAGATAACTTTGACTTACTATAAAGCCTTTATCCTGCCCTAGCAGGAGATTTAAAAAGGCTTAATAATGTATTAATAAAGGCCTATTTATTCAATAAGTAGGCCTTTATTGCATTTTAGCGATCTATTAACTCAACCCAACATTAGTATTTTTAAGCACTTAGCAGTTTTTTAATAACCCTAAGACATAATAGTAAGTGAATATAAATATTACGCCCAGCCTTGTTATCACCAATAGGTTACACATAATAGCTGGTTTAGGTTAGCCAAAACCTGACAATACACCACCAGGCTTTTTGCATCTGAAGAACAAGATAATATTGGGTCGATCACTTCAGCATACCATTTAGCACACCATAGTTTTTGGAATATCGAGACCCAAGCAGTGTTGCCGGAATTTGCTACTTTCAAGGGGTTCTATCAACGCCAACTCTCGCTTATTACGTTTAATGAGCTTAGTAAATTTGATCATTATTCATTGACGTTTATAAGGATTTGTTACTTCACAAACCCATTTCAAAGACTTGTGGTGCTTTATCTGCAGCAGGGTTTACATTACTTCGGTCTGAGGTGTCACATTGATTTGCGTCAGAGTGGCAAGATATGCTGTTTTTGTTAACCTAGTGTTAGGCCTACACTGCGTTATTACAAATTTTCGCAATAGTGGTTTTAATAGTATTTACGGTCACCTCAAACTCACGTTTAAGTTCGTCATTCATGTCTACTAGGGGTTTACGTACTGGTCCTGTAACAATGCCCTCTAGCTGACAGCCATATTTGATGCACTGAACAAACTTACCCCCTTGCTCAAGGATCTGCATAAGCGGCAATAGCGCCATCATTATCTTGCGGCCTTTAATAAAATCTTGTTCTATCACGCAGGCATGGTAAAGCGCGTAGTGCTGTTTAGGTAAAAAGTTAGCAGCTCCTGCCACCCAACTTTGAGCTCCCCACGCAAAAAACTCCAATGCTTGATCGTCCATTCCACAGCTAAGTTGAATATGAGGAAAACGACGAGCCAATAAGTGCACCCTGTTAATATCGCCGCTACTTTCTTTAATAGCACAAAAGTTAGGTCGCATACTCAGATGTTCCAAACAGGCTTCATCCAGCGGAGCACCAGTTCGATCTGGGAAGTTATACAACATAATGGGCAAGTCTGTAGCTCGCTCTACTGCTAAACAGTGACGAACTAATTCTTCTGAGGTAGGAATAGCATAATAGGGTGCACCAAGTAACAAGCAATCTGCGCCAGCCTTTTTTGCCTGTTCAGCAAAGTAAATAGCATCTTCGGTGCGCAATGCGCCTATACCAGCAATTAACGGCACTCGAGATTTTGTAGCTTCTTTAGCCAAAGTGAAAGTTCTTACGCGCTCAGTTTTGTCCATGGCATAATATTCGCCCGTAGTACCACCCACAATAATACCCTGTACGCCAGCATTAACGGCGCCGTCTATAATTGACCCAAAGCCTGCTTCATTAACTGAAAAATCGTCGTTAAAGGGCGTAATAACAGGGACGTAAATACCGTTGAATTGCATAGTAATCTCGTTTTTTTTATTGGCTGCGGTCACTAACGTGCTGTCAGTTTAAAACCTATAAAGTGCTGGGGTCAAATGACATACCGACCATCACCCAAATTACAGAACGTTATACCAAATTTATGGGCCAAAAAAATATCTAGACGTTGATCTTTGAATCTTAAACATTGATTGGATGATTTTATTACATCGCTAATTTAAGGTTAACGTGGCAATTTCTTTGTCAGTTATTTCAGCAGTGTTTACGCAGTGTTTCATATTGTTATAGGCGTTATTATTGTATGCTGTGGCTAGCATCATTTACTTTCACACTTTAGCTATCTCTGTGCCTTACTCATGCAACTTCACTTACCCCCAAGCACTCTTAAACTAGGCCCAAGCCATTGGCAGCAATACCTTTGCGCAAAGTCAGATCCCTTTAGTCAATATGCGTTTCACGCCGCCTTGGAGCATAGTGGCAGTGTGGGAGAAGGTAGTGGCTGGCAGCCTTTGCACCTTGAAATAAAAGACGATGATAGGCCTATTGCGCTCATACCCAGTTATGTTAAAACCCACTCCTGGGGAGAGTATGTATTCGATTTTGAATGGGCTAATGCTTATCAACGCAATGGCTTGGAATATTATCCAAAATTGATCAGCGCTGTGCCTTTTACGCCGTGTGCTGGCCCACGCATACTGCTTACTGAAGACGCTGATTTAGCGAAGGTTTTGGCCTTTTTAGTGCAACAACTACCCTACCTATGCGCCCAGCTAAAATTTAGTGGCTGGCACTGGTTGTTTGCTCAAAAGCCTGACTGGCAAGCTGCTCAAGAACAATTATGGCATCAACGTACGGGCTGCCAATACCATTGGTACAACCACGACTATAGTCATTTTTCAGATTTTACTGCTCGCCTCACCTCGCGCAAACGCAAGTCAATTAACAAAGAACGCAGAGTGATTGCCGAACAAGGTATTAATTTTACTTGGCAACAAGGCGACGACATTAACCCGACTGCCTTAAAAGGGTTTTATGCCTGCTATCAGAGCACTTATCTAAAACGCAGAGGGCAAGGTTATTTAACCTATGAATTCTTTACTGAGCTACTCACTAAAATGCCAGAAAAACTATTATTAGTTACTGCCTCAAAAGATGAGTCCCCTTTAGCTTACGCATTATTTTTTGTGGACAGTGAAACACTGTATGGGCGTTATTGGGGTTGTTTAGAAGAAGTGGAATTTCTTCACTTTGAGACCTGCTATTATCAAGGCATAGATTATTGTATTGCGAATGGCATACCCCACTTCGATGCAGGCGCGCAAGGGGAACATAAACTTGCGCGTGGGTTTGTGCCACAACTCACCCACTCTTATTACTATCTAGCACATCCGGGATTTAATGATGCCATCAAAAATTTCTGTGCAGCAGAATCTCAACAAATAGATCATTACATGCAGTGGGCCCAAACGGCTTTACCTTATAAGTCTGATGAGCATTTTTGACCTTTAAGTCATGAAGCTTATATAACTTGACCGTTTGGGCTGCAAGCCCTAATCTGACATCCTATTAATCAAACAAGTGTTTTAATTATGACTTCATCTACGCCCTCTGAGCCCTGCGTACCTTACCCACATTTGTTAGCACCGCTGGACTTAGGTTTTACGACATTAAAAAACCGCGTCATTATGGGCTCTATGCATACAGGTCTAGAAGAAGCAAAAAATGGTTTCGAACGCTTGGCCGAGTATTTCGCAGAACGTGCTCGTGGTGGCGTAGGCCTTATCGTTACGGGGGGCATCTCACCAAACCAACAAGGTCTCACTTTTTCAGGCTCGGCTGCGTTAGACCACATCGATAAAGTTGCGCAGCATCAATTAGTAACTCAAGCAGTGCACAAGGCTGGCAGCAAAATTTGTATGCAAATTCTGCATACCGGGCGTTATGCCTATTCGCCAGATTCCATTGCACCATCTGCCATTAAAGCGCCTATTAATCCATTCACTCCAAAAGCGGTCTCTAGTGAAGACATTGAACAGCAGATTGAAGACTTCGCTAATAGTGCTAACTTAGCTCAGCAGGCAGGTTATGACGGCGTTGAAATAATGGGTAGCGAGGGCTACTTCTTAAATCAGTTCATTGTTACCCGCACTAATCAACGCGATGATGAATGGGGTGGTAGTTATGACAACCGTACCCGCCTTGCCATTGAAGTAGTAAAACGTGTGCGTGCTAGTGTAGGTAAAGAATTTATCATCATCTACCGCCTTTCTATGTTGGATCTAGTACCAGAGGGCAGTAATTTAGATGAAGTTATTATGCTTGGCAAAGCCATTGAACAAGCCGGAGCCACTATCATCAATACTGGTATTGGTTGGCATGAGGCGCGCATACCCACCATTGCTACTAAAGTGCCCCGAGCTGCATTTACCTGGGTAACTCATAAAGTACGCAAACACCTTACTGTGCCTGTCATTACCTCTAACCGTATTAATACACCAGAAGTGGCCGAAAGCGTTTTAGCCAATGGTGACGCAGACCTCATCTCTATGGCGCGCCCGTTTCTGGCCGACCCAGAATTTGTAAATAAAGCGGCCGCTGGAACACCAGAACGCATTAATACGTGTATCGGCTGTAACCAAGCTTGTTTAGACCACGTATTTAGCGGCAAACCCAGCAGCTGTTTAGTGAACCCAAGGGCGTGTGAAGAAACACGTATTATTATTGAACCAACTAATACTAAAAAGACCATCGCTATTATTGGTGCTGGCCCTGCTGGCATGGCTTGTGCTGTAACAGCTGCAGAACGTGGCCATAGTGTCACTTTATATGATGCTAGTAGTGAAATTGGTGGCCAGTTCAACATTGCCAAACGCATCCCTGGTAAAGAAGAATTTTTTGAAACAATACGCTACTTTGGCGTAAGGCTTAAAGAGCTTAATGTAGATGTGCAGCTTAATACTAAGTTAACGACACAACAGTTAAACGACATGCAGGTAGACGAACTAGTGTTAGCCACAGGCATCAGCCCACGTGATCTTGAGCTACCGGGTCACGACCATGCTAAAATACTTAATTACCTAGACGTTATTAAGGGCGCCAAAGTAGGCCAAAAGGTCGCCATTATTGGTGCCGGTGGTATTGGTTTTGATGTGGCTGAATTTTTAACCCACGGTGACCGCGAACCCAGTCAAAATATCGAGCAGTTTATGTCCCAGTGGGGTATCGATATGACGATGCAAGCAAGGGGTGGAGTGGCTGATATGCCACAAGATATAGAAGCATCTCCTAGGCAAATATACCTGTTACAACGCAAAGCGACTAAAGTGGGCGCTGGTTTAGGAAAAACCACCGGTTGGATACACAGGGCAGGTTTACAGCAAAAACAAGTAAGTATGATCTCCGGTTGTGAGTACCAAACCATTGATGACGAGGGGCTACATTTGACCATTGCTGGAAAAGACCAGATTTTAGATGTAGATCATATTATTGTATGTGCAGGTCAAGACCCCAACCAACTTTTGTGTAGTGGCTTAGAACGTACACATCATCTCATAGGAGGCGCAGACAAGGCCTCTGAGTTAGACGCTAAACGCGCTATTCGTCAAGGTACGTTACTAGCTATTAAATTATAGGGTACCGCTTATGCACTACACTACATTTGATCTGAGTATCAAACACAGCATCGCCCACTTACGTTTTAATCGGCCACTAAAATATAACACGATGAGCTTAGAGTTTTGGCAAGAATTCCCTCACGCCATTAAAACCATAGATCAAAGCGCCAAAGCACGAGTGTTAGTGATTAGTGGTGAGGGCAAGCATTTTTGTGCTGGTATGGATTTAGCAGTATTCACTAGCGGTGCCATTAAACGCCCTAAGGACCCTGCCCGTGCCAATGAACATATGCGCCAACTGGTGTTGCAGCTCCAATCCATTATTAGCAGCGTAGAGGACATGCGCATACCCGTGTTGGCCGCTATTCAGGGCGGTGCTATTGGCGGTGCTTTAGATTTAGTATGTGCTTGTGATTGCCGCTATATGAGTGCAGATGCTTTTGTAAGCATCGAAGAAATTCGTTTAGGTATGGCAGCAGATCTAGGAACTCTCCAGCGCTTACCTAGGCTAATAGCACCAGGATTAGCCAAAGAATTAGCCTATACGGGCCGTCGAATGATGAGCCAAGAGGCCCTATTAAGCGGTTTAGTGAATCAAGTCTTTGAGGATGCACAAAGCCTGCTAAAAGGCGTAATGGCACTAGCGCAAACTATAGCCAATCATTCACCACTAGCCATAAATGGTTGTAAAGAAATGATGAATTATGGGCGCGATCATGACATCGCTAACGCCCTAAAATATCAGGCCACTTGGCAAGCTGGAATGTTACAGCCAGAAGTAGATATGATGGAAGCGATCATGAGTAAGGCCCAAAAGCGGAATCCAGAGTATGCCGACTTAGTGCCGACAGACTCTGCCTTTAATAACCGCTAATCCGTGTTTTTGATGATGCGCTGAAGAATGGTTTTTAAAGTTTCTGCTGCATCGCTATCCAGCCCTTCCAAGGCGTTGCTTTCTGCCTTTTGGCAATCTTGAATTAAATGCTCTACCCGCTGTTGGCCAGCCGCTGTGCCAGTAATTTTTGTACCCGCATCCAAGTGCTGAACCCGCGCCATGTTTTGTTTTTGTAAGTCCATAGACAGTTCTAACAAAGTGGCTTGATCCACCATAGTGCGCTTAGCAAGGTCTGCTAAACTCATGCTATTTTCATTGTACAAACACGCCAACACACGCCACTCTTTAGTGGTAAGGCCATCATCAGCAACTAACTGGTGAAATTCTTCACCCATTTGATGAGTAGCCCGGGACATAAAATATAATAAATAATTATCAATGAAGTGACTAACATCGTTGGCCTCTACCGGCGCTAAGGTGGGAATAGCTTCAGCAGTAGCGTAGGCGCCACGGTAAAACACTAATCCAGAACCTGCGTTACTGCACATGCCCTTAACATGGCCAACAATAATTTCATGGTCTCCACCATCGTAGGTGGCCCAAGCTTCACATTCAAAGCGAGTGATCGTGTCTGGTAATACAGGTACGCCACCAAAGCCTTGCTCTACCACTACATCTGCAAATTTATCGGTACCACTTCGAGCAAACTTGTTAGAAATATCAATCTGCTCAGCACTCAATACATTAACTACAAATTGCTTGGCATTAATAAACGCATCCGCACTGTAGGCTGTCTTAGTAATGCTCCACAATATTAATGGAGGATCCATAGACACAGAGTTAAAGCTACTGGCAGTAGCGCCTACAGGGTCACCATTAGCATCTAGGCAGGTTACTACAGTTACTCCAGTAGCAAATGATGATAAAGCGTCGCGAAATTCACGGGCACTAAAAGCTTCTGTAGACATAAGGGGCTCACAATTAACGGTCAATAAAAGGATACTATTATAGGCCTTAACCCAGCAAAGGTAAGGCCTTTTTGTATCAAAACAAGACAAACCATAACTAACAGATAAAAGCACGTCGTTCTTGCCACACACATGCCATTTTAGCAGCAGCCAAAGTGTTAATAATATCAAAATAGCTCACTAATACTTACTTAAAACTGGTTTAAATGAGTTAAAATAGCTAACAGAGCCATTCGATAACTGACCAATTAAATGACTGGACTGTAAAACTACCAATGAAGTATTTTTTTGGATAAAAACGCCGATTGCATTAGCTATTAATAGTAACCATAGCTGATTAATATCAGCACTGACTTAGTTGCGCCAGATGGCTTATGGGCGCAGCATTTATTATTACTAAACGACCTAAAAAACCACAAGGAACACTGCATTAGTTTAGGCTAAGCAGAACTAAGTAAACGTATCTTTTGATAAACATTCTTTTGTTGATGGAGCTACAAAAATGACACAATTAACTATTTTTTTTGATGGCGGCTGCCCTCTTTGTGCTGCTGAAATTGGCCATCTAGAGCGGCTTGACAGTGATAAAAATCTTGCTTTTGAGGATATTTACGCCCCTCTTTTCAATGAACGCTTCCCCCATATAAACCCCCAGCAAGCCGATAAAATTTTACATGGCCAGTGGCAAGATGGTGGCATAATATATGGCTTAGATGTGACCTATCACTCCTGGGCCCTGGTGGGTAAACGTCACTGGGTAGCTATCCTTCGCTGGCCTATTTTCAAGCAAATAGCGCAGCTAGGGTACCGCTTTTTTGCCCGATACCGCCACCGAATTTCAGCGTTGGTGACCGGCAAACCTCGTTGTGAACCATGTGACATAAGAGACGACAAAAAATGACCTCTAGCGGATCTAACTACGCTTTAATACTGGGTGCTAGTGGCGGTTTAGGCTCTGCACTAGTAACTCAATTTATAGCAGACCCTACCATCACTACAGTGTTTGCAGTGAGCAGCAAAGGGCAACCTTTAACACTTCCTGTGCCAGCTACGCAGGCTAATAAATTGGTCTGGATTGAAACTGAATATGATGAGCAATCAATGTCGGGCGTAGTTGAGCAGCTGAAGGACTATGCTGGCCAATTTACTAGGGTGTGTATTTGCCATGGACTTCTGCATTCGGAAACACTTTGGCCTGAAAAGCGTCTTGAAGACATCAACGCCCAAGCCTTGCATGAGGTATTTGAGAGCAATACTGTGGTGCCTACGCTTTGGTTAAAATTATTATTCAAATTACTCAAAGGCAAAACACCCTGTGTAGTGGCCACTCTAAGTGCCCGAGTTGGTAGTATAGGTGACAACCGGATGGGTGGATGGCACGCCTATCGTGCCTCTAAGGCTGCATTAAATATGGTGTTGACTAACATGTCGATTGAGTATGGCAGGCGAGCGAAAAATGTAAAGCTAATCGCTTTTCATCCAGGCACTACCGATACTGGCCTATCCAAACCATTTCAGGCTTCGGTGCCAAGCGGCAAACTGTTTACCCCTGCGTTCGTGGCCTCACAGCTGTCAAAGATCATGAGCAGTGCAGAGCTAGATGGCCAACTGTTATATGTTGATTGGAATGGTCAGCCTATCCCTTGGTAATCACCAGCTTGGGCAAAACTAACAACTTAATAGATTGGGTGGGGAGACTCACTCAATCATTCATAACCAATAGGTATCGTCTAGCCCCTCGTTGCAGCCTTTAATGCGGTATTGATCTTATGCCAAGCTAATAATAGAGGCGGGGCTCTGTGTTATATAACCATTGGTGGCGATCACACATTGGCAACATACATTTAAACTTTTCCCTAAGCAAGGATCACACTCTTTGGAGATATTATCAGCACCGTCAACTTGTTTCAATTGAGTCTCAAGATGAGCCAACTCAATAAAACTAGCTTTTAAAGACTTTTTTTACTCAGCACATTGCTGCTATAACCGGAATAACAGATGCGTTTTAGACTGTGGTCCACTTTTGAACTGAACAGTATGTTCATCGTTTATGGTAGATAACTGTTCACTTGAATGCCCTTTAATGAGCAACTAATTAATCATTTGCAATTAAGATTGCAAATATCATAAATACTAGCTAAACCAACACTTATTAATACTGGGTTAATGCTGGGCTAGTACTGAAAAAGCTGCCTTAAAGGGTGTACATTTTAGTGACCTGTATTTATAAAATCACAGAGCCTATGTGATGCATAATTATTAACTACACAGTGGTAATGGAATTATAATTACAGTGGCCCACGTTAAACAATCAACAAAGTTCTGTAATCACTCATTATTAATAATCATGACAAAAACCCCGTCACATTTTAATTTAAGTTATTAACCTCGCATTCAAATACATTTATGCGGCGTAAGCAATATCACGATGCCTGAAGTCGCTTTTTACTC
Source organism: uncultured Oceanospirillaceae bacterium (assembly GCA_913052465.1). Lineage (GTDB taxonomy): Bacteria > Pseudomonadota > Gammaproteobacteria > Pseudomonadales > Balneatricaceae > Njordibacter. Next base: position 10 of record CAJXEN010000022.1, on the reverse strand, counting down.
GCTCAGGGTG
>CAJXEN010000021.1 GCA_913052465.1 uncultured Oceanospirillaceae bacterium | reverse complement strand
TGTCACCAGCTTGTACGCGTTCGACAAGCTGGTGGTCAGATGGTGCGGGTGAGTCAGGGGCCTTGATATCAGGCACTTAGATTTCCTTATCTAGACTGCAGTGAATATACAATAAAAAACACTTTAAATTCAATAATGCAATAAGAGTACAGCAGATTAGACCCGCCCGCACGAAATTCAGTCATATCTTGCCAGTTAGAGCTTATCTAGTAGGTTATAAGCGTTTAACCTTGGCTGCACCCACGCTATAATGAGGCACCGAAACGAACTTTGAAACCTTCCTATGCAACAAGATTTTCAATACGATGTTCTTATTATTGGTTCAGGCGCTGCTGGCCTTAGTTTAGGTTTGAAGTTGGCTGCTACCCGAAATGTAGCCATCATCAGTAAAGACGAATTAAACGCTGGCGCCTCTGCTAAAGCGCAAGGTGGCATTGCCGCGGTCTTAGACCAGCAAGACCAGATCGATAATCACATTCAAGATACTCTTATTGCTGGCGCAAACCTTGGCAATCCTGAAGCCATAAAGTTCACAGTAGAGCAAGCCAAAGCTAGTGTAGAATGGCTTATTGAACAACAAGTTCCGTTTACTCAAGATCAGAATGATGCAACGGGTTACCACCTAGGTCAAGAAGGTGGACACAGCCATCGCCGTATTATTCATGCCGCAGACCAAACTGGCCAGGCAGTGACCAGCACCCTTATTGAACGCGCTAATGAAGCCAAAAACCTGCATTTATTATGCCATCAAGTAGCCATCGACTTAATCACAGGCGCTAAATTAGGCTTGCCTGGAAACCGCTGTTTAGGTGCTTACGTGCTGGACCAAAAAACTGGCCACGTGAATACTTTTAAGGCCCAGTGCGTTATTTTAGCTACCGGAGGGGCCAGTAAGGTTTACCTTTACACCAGCACGCCAGATGGGTCGTCTGGCGACGGCATTGCTATGGCTTGGCGAGCAGGTTGTCGAGTCGCCAATATGGAATTTAACCAGTTCCATCCCACTTGCCTCTACCACCCACAGGCCAAGTCATTTTTAATATCCGAAGCGATACGTGGCGAAGGCGCTAAACTGTTATTGGCTAATGGTGAGCCTTTTATGCAGCGTTTTGATGAGCGCTTAGAACTTGCTCCAAGAGATATCGTGGCTCGTGCTATCGACCATGAAATGAAACGCCTAGGCGATGACTGCGTCTACCTAGACATAAGCCACCGTGGCCGAGAGTTCGTGCAATCCCACTTCCCTACCATTTACCAACGCTGTTTAGATCTTGGCATAGACATTGCTGTAGACCCTATTCCCGTAGTACCTGCAGCACACTACACCTGTGGTGGTATTATCACCAATCAAGACGGCATGACCGACATCGAAGGCCTTTATGCCATCGGTGAAACAGCGTTTACTGGGTTACACGGCGCTAACCGCTTAGCCAGTAATTCATTACTAGAATGTTTTGTTTATGGCCACGCTGCCGCACAGCACATTGAAGACCATTGGACACCAGCCAACCTAGACAGCAGCATCCCACCATGGGATGAAAGCCAAGTGAAAGATTCTGATGAAGACGTCATTATTTCCCATAATTGGGATGAACTACGGCGCTTTATGTGGGATTACGTGGGCATTGTACGCACGGACAAGCGGCTCACTCGAGCACAGCACCGAGTAGAAATGTTACTAAGTGAGATTGATGAGTTTTACAGCAATTACCGTATCAGTGCAGATTTAATTGAACTGCGCAATTTAGCCTTAGTGGCGTCCATCATTATCAACAGTGCTCAACAACGCAAAGAAAGCCGAGGCCTGCATTACACCTTAAATTACCCCAACACTTTGCCAGTGGCTCGCAACACTATTTTGACACCGTCTAATTTTGATTGGCAGTAACGTGTTGGTGGTGCCAACGACCGAATACTCTGAGCTTACGAAGCCCATCTGCCGGGCCACTATCAATCATTAGTGGCCACCAAAATTTACTTGCGTCAGCTGTAATAATATGGAGCGTGGTAAAGTAAGGATTAAAGGCAGACTTAGCTAAAATATGCCCATTCACTTGGCTGCCGTTTTTTAAATAACAGCAAAATTCATCTGGCGTCCAACTTATTGCCACCACACTCGTGCTAGACTTGAGCCAGGCATAACGCCACACCCAGTGACCAATCACTAACGCTGCTAGCACCACATAGGCTAGCGCAAACCAAGACCAACCAAAAATACCAATGCCACACACAGTTAACACCAACCATACCATCATAGACACCATGGCAAGCTGCACTGAAGCTTTAAGCTGGAACTTGGCTCGACTGAGCATAGTCTTGCACTTGTTTAACCATAGCGGCTAATTCTTTATCATCACTGGTGGCACTACCCATAAACCAAGTAAATAGATCAGGGTCTTGCTGGCTTAATAGACGCACATAAATTTGTTGCTGATCGGCACTAATCAAAGGTAAAGCATGGACAGAAAACGGCCCTAGCAAAACGTCTAATTCCAGCATACCCCGGCGACTATGCCACACTTGTCGTCTTAATTCTGTTGCATTCAACATTGAATTCCTCTGTCGTAACCCATACCATAGCCTATAAAATAAATACTTACCTTTTATTTTAGCGCAAACCATCAACACATGCCTGTTAGGCATCAATATTTAGATCATTTAACACTATGAAACAGACCTATTTTTGTCCACTAGATCATTTTGGTAGCTTAAGCTTAACTGGCCAAGACGCTAACAAATTTTTACAAGGCCAAATCACCTGTAACGTCAATATAGTCACCCAGTCAATGGGTCAAGCTGGCGCTTACTGCACCCCAAAGGGTAACGCTATTGCCAATTTTGATTTGGTAGCACATGGTGATACCCTGCTATTACACATGCCATCCACCATGGTGTCGGCTGTGCAAAAAGCGATGGCTAAGTACATAGTATTCTCTAAAGCGCAGCTTACTGATACGAGTAACGATTGGTGTCGTTTGGCGGTATGGGGCGACGGTGCAGCAGCCTGCATGCAAGACGCTTTTGGCTCAGTGCCAGAAAAGCGTCTTGCTATTGTGCAAAACGAACACAGCTTAGTTTGGAGTAATAACGCCAACAACAATGAGTTTATTGTCTATTGCCACCCAGACGCCAAAGCAAATGTCACAGCCATACTAGAGCAAAAGGCTAGTTTAGCTGAAGTGCACCCTTGGGAGGCCAGCCAAATCAACCAAGGGTTGGTTTACATCACTCCAGAGATCAGCGACAGCTATGTTCCACAAATGCTTAACTTGCAAGAAACAGGCGCTATCGACTTTAAAAAAGGGTGTTACACAGGCCAAGAAATTGTGGCGCGCATGCAATATTTGGGCAAACTAAAACGCCACTTATTTATTGGCCAAGTAACCACCAGTTTAGCTTTAGAAGTGGGCCAGCAAATAAATGCCAGCAAACGAAAAAATGTAGGCCGCATTACCAGCCTTGCAAGTACTGGCGCCAACACATACTCCTTTACTGCGGTCATTAACCGTACCGAGGCACAAGAAGATCAACTGCACTTGCATGAACAAGAAGAAGCCACTATTGCCTTGTCGCCATTGCCCTATACCATTGATCCACAAGTGTTTGAGCGGATAACACTCTAACTGAAGTTGTAAACAGTATTTAACTAAGGTGCGAGTTAACGAAATTAGGCTTGATGTGAGTTTTGGTGCCAAGCCAAAATACGGGTGATTACTGCGATAGGCATGGCATTTAAAAGAATCAAAGTGCTCAAGACTATTCGCATCAAGTCGCTGCCGTCACGGTAGTAGGTGTTATTGCCAGCTAAATAAACTTGGTAGCAATGCCCAGGGCCATCAAGAGGCAAAAAGCAATAATCAATGACCCACTCCAATAAACGCCAATAGTTTTGCATCGCCGGGGCAGAATTTCGCGCATTGTAACCTACACGTGCAGAGATGGTCGAGTCTGCATAACCACCAGCCAAAGCATTTCCTAGCTGATCAATTGCGATGAGTACGGAATAGAACCAACCTCGATACTGTGATGTGTCTACCATAATATTGAACCCTATATATACCCAAGCTTGCTCGACTTTACCTAACCCTGACCAACCCTGCTCACAATGAGCTTAGCCGGTTTTTACAATAATTTGATTTGGCTAGGCTCTGCAATTATTGGTGTGCGCTGCCAATCGATTGCTCTTTGGCCATGCCCTGCCAAATAGATATTAGCCTTAGCAAAATGACCACAACCAAAAAAACCTCGATAAGCTGATAACGGCGACGGGTGAACCGCTTTAAGGATACAGTGTTTGTTACCATCAATAAGGCCCGCTTTTAGCTGGGCAGGCTTGCCCCACAGCATAAACACCACCTCTGAACACTGTTCACTGATAGCTCGAATGACTTGGTCAGTAAGGACTTCCCAACCCCTACCTTGATGAGCACCAGCTTGGCCTTGTTCCACCGTAAGCACGGTATTCAATAGCAATACACCCTGTTGAGCCCATTGAGTTAAATCACCATGGGCAGCCAGTTCAATGGCTAAATCGGCGTTTAATTCTTTGAGGATATTACGTAATGACGGCGGCGTTTCAATGCTTTTATTAACCGAGAAGCTCAACCCATGGGCTTGGGGTTGCCCTTGCTCAAAGCCATGGTATGGGTCTTGACCCAAAATCACCACTTTAACCTGCTTAAAGGGTGTTAGTTTAAAGGCGTTAAACCAGTCATTTTGTGAAGGTAAAAGGTCGATGTGTTGATCGAGCCTACCTTGAAGAAAAGTAGCTAATTGCTCAAGCTTTGGTTGTTTTAAACACGGCTGCAGCACCTTAAGCCAGCCCTCATCGAGCTGGTCTAGGTGTGCATTTTGCCAAATGGACTGAGCCATTTTTAAGGCCTAAGAAATGAGCTATTTAGCTTCAGGACGCATGTGTGGGAACAATAACACATCACGAATAGAAGGAGCATCAGTAAACAGCATAACTAAACGGTCAATGCCAATACCTTCGCCAGCTGTAGGAGGCATGCCATACTCTAGGGCGGCGATGTAGTCTGCATCGTAATGCATGGCTTCATCATCACCAGCATCTTTTTCAGCCACTTGAGCTAAGAAGCGCTCAGCTTGGTCTTCGGCATCGTTAAGTTCTGAGAAACCATTAGCAATTTCACGACCACCCACAAAGAACTCGAAACGATCAGTCACAAACGGGTCAAGATCATTACGACGTGCCAAAGGAGAAACTTCAGCAGGGTAATGGGTAATGAAGGTAGGTTGATCTAAGCGATCTTCCACAGTTTTTTCAAAGATTTCTATTTGCACCTTACCCAAACCATAATACGGCTTTAATGGAATCCCCAAAGCATCTGCAATAGCGCGTGCACCCGCTTCATCAGCTAACTCTTCAGCGTTAATGTGTGGGTTATAATGCAAGATAGAGTCAAATACAGAAATACGCGTAAACGGCTGGGCAAAGTCATACTCGCTGCCCTGATACGTCACTTTACTGTTGCTGAGTACAGTTTCAGCAATGTGGCGCAACATGCCTTCCGTTAAGTCCATAAGGTCACGGTAATCGGCATAGGACCAATAGAACTCCAACATGGTGAATTCTGGATTATGACGCGTCGACAACCCTTCGTTGCGGAAGTTACGATTAATTTCAAACACCCGCTCAAAGCCACCTACAACTAAACGCTTAAGGTAAAGTTCTGGCGCAACACGCAAATACATATCACGGTCTAAAGCATTGTGATGGGTGATAAATGGCCGCGCAGAGGCGCCTCCAGGAATCACCTGCATCATTGGTGTTTCGACTTCCATGAAGTCACGAGCAATTAAATATTGGCGAATAGCTTCAACAACTTTGGTACGAATAATAAACGTTTTACGAGACTCTTCATTAACGATTAGATCTACGTAACGCTGGCGATAGCGCATTTCTTGATCTGCCAAGCCATGATGTTTATCGGGTAACGGGCGCAAGGCTTTGGTGAGTAATTGTGGATCAGACATATCCACAAACAAATCTCCCTTGCCAGATTTTTGAAGAATACCCGCTACACCTACAATATCACCCAAGTCCCAGGTTTTAATTTCGGCTAACTGTTCTGGCGCCAAACCTTTGCGGTTTACGTAAAGTTGAATACGACCAGACACGTCCTGAATTTCCATAAACGCACCACGATTACGAATAATACGCCCGGCAACCTTAACTGGTATGGCTAGGGATTCTAACTCTGGTTTATCTTTTTCACCGTGGGTATCTTGCAGATCTTGGGCGTAGCTGTCACGCCGAAAATCATTAGGAAAGGCATTCCCTGCTTCTCTACGTTTGGCCAATTTGGCACGACGTTCAGCAATTAACTTGTTGTCGTCTGGGATTAAACTTTCGTTAGTATCATTCATAGGTTTGGGTTCTACTCTACCATTGGGTAATGTTCTTTACTGGGTTATTAACGTTGCTGTGGTTTTAGTTACCAACACACGCTCACAAACATCCATTTAAAAACCAGCTTTTAAGCTGGCCACAATAAATTGGTCTAAGTCACCATCCAAGACCTTATCACAACCACCGGTTTGTACGTTGGTTCGTAGGTCTTTTATACGTTGATCATCCAATACATAAGAGCGGATCTGACTGCCCCAACCGATATCAGATTTGGTGTCTTCAACTGCTTGGGAGGCTTCTTGGCGCTTAAGCATTTCTTGCTCGTATAGTTTAGCGCGTAACTGTTTCATGGCCGAGTCACGGTTTTGGTGCTGCGAACGCTGATTCTGACACTGCACCACAATACCTGAAGGGCCGTGGGTTAAACGGACGGCAGAATCAGTTTTGTTGACGTGCTGACCACCAGCACCACTGGCACGATAGGTATCTACCCGCACATCTGATGGGTTAATTTCTATATCAATGTTGTCATCAATTTCTGGCGATACAAATACCGATGCAAAAGATGTGTGGCGACGACTGCTAGAATCAAACGGAGACTTACGCACTAGCCGGTGCACACCCGTTTCTGTGCGTAACCAACCAAAAGCATAATCACCTTCAAAACGAATGGTGGCACTTTTGATGCCGGCAACGTCGCCATCACTCACTTCCATCAACTCTACTTTAAAACCTTTTTGCTCACCCCAACGCAAGTACATGCGCAAAATCATGCTGGCCCAATCTTGCGCTTCGGTGCCACCGGAGCCTGATTGAATGTCTAGGAACGCAGCATTAGGATCCATTTCACCTGAGAACATGCGCCTAAACTCAAGCTTCTCTAAGCTGACAGTTAAAGCATCAAGTTCTGGCTGCACTTCGTTGAGAGTATCTTCATCTTTTTCTTCCACGGCAAGGTCTAGCAACTCACGGGCATCAACTAAGCCTGCATCCATGATATCAATGGTATTCACTACGCCTTCAAGCAAAGAGCGTTCTTTACCTAAGGCTTGGGCCCGTTCTGCATCATTCCATACATCAGGTTGTTCAAGCTCTCGCTCTACTTCAACTAAACGTTCTTGTTTGCCAACATAGTCAAAGGTACCCCCTAAGCACATGGGTGCGCTCAGCAAGGTCTTTCATGGAAAGGATGTATGGATTGATTTCAAACATATTTTTTTATACCGCCAAAATTGTGGCAGAATTATACCTGATATGTGCTTATTTTTGGGTAATTTTTAAGCTATATGCATGCAGGTAAATATGGATTTTCTACTTTCCATGGACATTGCCGCAATATTAGCCACAATACCTATTAGCAGTTAGCCGGCAGCTATTAGCTCAAGCAATCACCCCAATTTGAAATGACTTGCGGTTTTAATTAAAAATATCAGAATAAAGGCTTAACTAAAGGTATTATGTGGTCAAATGATTGCTTAAATCCTTATTAGCACCCTAAATACTTAGGTAGTTACCATAAAAAAGCACTATTACACGGAGTTTGCTTGTACTCACACAAAGGCCACAATTTTTATAGCCCCCCTAATCAAAACTGTCTTATGAGTGTTCCGTCTCTTCCGAGTCGATTTAACTCAACTGTCTCACCTGTCTCACATATAAGGACGCTATGAAAATCCCAAAACGAATACTTCCGCTGGTCGAGAATGGTTTAGTCGACGAAGTGCTCCGATCTTTAATGAGTGGTAAAGAAGCTGATGTCTTCGTCGTCCGCTGCGGGTCCGAAATTCGCTGTGCGAAAGTTTACAAAGAAGCAGGGAAACGAGCGTTCAAACAAGCGGTAACATACCAGGAAGGACGAAAAGTTCGTAACAGCCGTCGAGGACGCGCTATGGAAAAGGGCTCAAAATTCGGCCGCGAACAGCAAGAAGATGTATGGCAATCTGCCGAAGTAACCGCACTCTACAAACTGGCTGATATAGGTGTTCGTGTGCCAAAACCCTACGGTTGTTTCGATGGCGTATTGTTGATGGAGCTGATCACCTATGACGGTGGCGATGTAGCACCTCGTCTAAACGATGTTTCCATGACGCAAGAACAAGCTTTGGTGGATCATAAAACTCTTATGCACGATGTCATGCGCATGCTTTGTGCCGGCTTAGTGCATGGCGACCTATCGCCATTTAATGTGCTCATTGATGATCATGGCCCTGTCATTATCGACTTACCCCAGGCCGTTGATGCTGCTGCAAATAACAATGCACAAAGCATGCACCTGCGCGACGTCGAAAACATTACCAACTACTACGCTCAATTTGCACCCCAACTAAGCAACACGCGTTATGCCCAAGAAATGTGGGCCTTATTTGAAGCAGGCGACTTGCAACCTGACACCCAACTGACTGGCCAATTTAAAGAAGACACTGAGTCAGCTGATGTAGATACCGTTCTGGAAGAAATAAAACAGGCATTTATTGAGGAACAAAATAGGTTAGAGCGTATTAAGGAAGCAGATTTGGGGGATTAGAGTTAACCTAACCTATTTATGCCTATTATTGGAGCTGCTAATACATGCCAAAATCATTGCGTCAACTCGGCCAACAAACGGGCATCCCTCTGCCAGAATGGATAGCCTGCTCGAAGCCACGTAAGCAGAACATAGTTGGCCAATATTGCCACCTTGAACCAATTTCAAGCGCACGTCACGGTGCAGATCTTTGGCAAGCTTTTAGTGCAGATACAGACCACCGCATATGGACGTATCTACCTTATGGACCATTCTCCCATCAAAACCAACTAGAAAACTGGATCAATATCAACTGCATGGGTGATGATCCTTTATTCTACACTATAGTCGATCTAGCAACTGGCAAAGCCCTTGGAGTGGCAAGCTATCTGCGCATACAGGCAGAGGTTGGCGTAATAGAAGCAGGACACATTAACTTCTCCCCGGCTTTACAGCAAACTACCGCGGCAACTGAAGCGATGTACTTAATGATGAAAAATGCCTTTGACTTGGGTTACCGTCGTTATGAGTGGAAGTGTGACAATTTAAACCTAGGCTCTAAGGAGGCCGCTAAACGACTTGGCTTTAGCTATGATGGCCTGTTTAAACAAGCCACAATCTATAAAAATCGTAATCGAGACACGGCGTGGTTTTCTATCATTGATACGGACTGGCCAGCCATACAAATTGAATATCAACGCTGGTTGAGTGCAGATAACTTTGCCACCAGTGGCAAACAACTCAGCGCGTTAACAACATCAAACAGATAAAACAGCAAGGCCTTTTCCGCTCAACCCACACAATGAGTGACAAGGTAGAAAAAAAGCTATGCAGCTAGTCACTTTGATTAAAATGATTAGGCTAATTAAGCCTAGGAAACTCAATTTTAGGGCAGCGATCCATCACTACAGTGATGCCTGCAGCCCTAACTTTAGCTGCCGCGTCTGCATGGTACACGTCTAATTGCATCCACATCACCTTAGCACCTTTAGCGACCACTTCATCAGCTAAGGCTGGCATGGACTCGCTGGCACGAAAACAATCCACCATATCGATATCAATGGGAATTGAAGCAAGATTTGGGTAGCAGGTTAAACCCAAGATAGTTTGATGTAGGGGGTGCACTGGAATCACTTGGTAACCTTGCTGCTGCAGGTATAAGGCCACTTGGTGGCTGGCACGGTGAGGCTTGGGAGACAAACCGACCACAGCGACCGTTTTAACATTATCACGAATGTGTTTAATATCATCGTTGGTTAAACCATCAATGGCAATCATTTATGAACCCACGTAAACGCAACCTGAAGTACAGGTTTCTTTTAACTCCAAACGCGACAGCTGTGGCAATAGCGGCTTAAGCTGTTGCCAAATCCACTGTACCATCACTTCGCTGGTAGGGTTTTCTAAACCTTTAATATCGTTCAAATAGTTATGATCCAGTTGTTCGTAAAGTGGCTTAAAGACCTTTTTTATGTCGCCAAAGTCCATAATCCAACCGGTTTTTTCGCCTACGGGGCCAGACACAACAATGCGTAAGTTAAAGGTGTGGCCATGCAAACGTCCACACTTATGCCCTGCTGGAACATTAGGTAAAAAGTGGGCTGAATCAAAACTAAAGTCTTTGTAGATTTCCATTAACGGATGCCTGTGATTTTGTGGGTTTGTAAACTCAAACGCCATTGCGGATGATGCAAACAGTAATCGATAGTTTGTTGCACGTAGTTGTCATCGTCGTTAGATGTTGCAATGTACGACTTATCTAACGGCTGCAGGTAGTGGTTTTCAAAATCTAAATCAACAAACTGTTCAGGCATGGCCTGACGCTGGGGGTATACCAGCTTAAGTTCGTGACCCGTGGTTTGAACTATTGTAGAACTGCCTTTAGGGCTAACGCAAATCCAATCAATACTGGCAGGTACTGGCAAAGTGCCATTGGTTTCTATGGCAATTTCTAAATCTTGATCATGTAATTCATGCACCAAATCTTCATCTACCTGCAACATTGGTTCTCCACCAGTGAGCACCACCAGCGGATGACCTGGCATGCCTTCTGGCCAACAACTAGCGATCAGCTGAGCGAGCTCTTTAGCGGTATAACGGCCGCCTAAGGTGCCATCTACCCCAACAAAATCGGTGTCGCAAAAGTCGCAAATACTCACTCCACGACGCGCTTCACTGCCAGTCCACAGATTACAGCCAGCAAAACGGCAAAAAACTGCTGGCCGACCAGCTTGTCGACCTTCACCTTGTAAGGTGTAAAATATTTCTTTAATAGAATACATAATAAGCCTTAAGCGTAAGGCACAGGATCGGTAAGACCCGCTTTAGCAAACGCTTGTAAACGCTCAACACAAGAGCCACATTTACCGCAGGCTTTTTCTTGGCCTATATAACAGGTCCAAGTTTGGCCATAATCTAACGCCATTTTTAAACCAGCTTCAAGAATAGCCAGTTTACTTTGGTGTAAAAAGGGGCTAATAATTTGCACATCTTCATAGTTGGCAATGGCAGAAACCACATTCATCGCATCCACAAATTCTGGCCGGCAGTCTGGATAAATATCATGATCACCAGAATGAGCACCATAAAATACGTGGGTAGATCCTAAAGACACGGCGTAGCCAATGGCCAACGATAATAAAATCATATTGCGATTAGGCACCACAGTAGACTTCATATTGTCTTCTTCGTATTCGCCTGTGGGGATATCAATTTCTGTAGAGGTGAGCGAAGAACCCTGCAATAACTGGTTAATGGCGGTAATATCCACCAGTTTATGTGACACGTCCAAGTCTGCACACACTTTTACGGCGACATCCAGCTCTTTACTATGGCGTTGACCATAGTTAAACGACACTGCAAAAACCTCATACCCCTGTTGCAACGCAAGGTGTAATACGGTGTAAGAGTCCATGCCTCCGGAATAGATGACCACTGCTTTCGGTTTTGCTTTTGATGGATCTTTTTGTGTCGCTGTTGAAGTCATGTGCGGCTAGTCTGTAGTACCATTATTTAGGCTGCATAGTATACCTTATGCTTAGTATTTACGCACTTTTCGCTAGCTTATATTAACCTGAATTAGTACTAGGGTGTGCCAATTGTTGCAAAATAGCGCGCACCCACTGTGGGCGATTTAAGGTGTACAGATGCACTTGATCAAGGCCTTCACCTGCCAGGCGCTCAATCTGCTTAAGGGCGATCTCGAGGGCTAATTGAAACTGATCATCAGAGTCACTTAATCGGTCAAACTGAGCCACGATATAAGCTGGAACTGTAGCACCACAACGGGCTGAAAATCGCTGTATCGCCTGTATATTGTGAATAGGCATAATGCCAACCACTACAGGAACATCAGGCCCATCAGCCAAATTAATAGCCCGCCCTCGAATACCATCTGCAAAACGAAGCAAGGTATCAGTGTGATAGCAGTACTGGGTCATAATTTGGCTAGCTCCAGCTGCTACCTTTTTAGCCAAGTGCTCTATGTCTGCACTGGCACTGACAGCTTCAGGGTGAGTCTCTGGATAGGCTGCAACAGAAATAGTGCCATCGAACCAACGCCTTAGACCTGCTACTAGATCGGCGCCATAAGCATAGCCTTTCGCGTGAGGGGTAAACATGCCACTAGGGCTATCGCCACGTATAGCCACTAGATGATCAACACCGGCTTCAGCAAAGGCTTGGGCTGATTGATTCACTTCAAGCTTACTGGCACCCACCGCAGTGATGTGGGCAGCAGCAATATGCCCCCGTTTTTGTAGTCGCTGAACAGCACTGAAACTTTCAGCCTGGCTGGAACCACCAGCACCGTATGTCATTGAACAGAATTCAGGTTTCCAAGGCTCAAGCACTGCCAGACAAGTGTCTAGAGCTAGGCTACTAGAACTAGATTTAGGTGGAAAAAACTCAAAGGAATAGCGGCATTTCAAAACATGCTCCAGCGTTTACATACGAAATCAAGGAGCCATTATGTCAGCTTGGCATCAAATGCTGGGTGAAAGCTTTACGATAAAAGTGAATGGAATTCAAGTTGCTGTAATGCTAACTACTTTTACACAAGTTGACCCACTGCCTAATGCACCCGCTAATCACAGACCAAGTTACCGGCAAAGGTATAAGCTCAGGCTCAGGCACAAGCTAAGGCACAGACCAATAAATAGGCAGCACTAACAGCACTAGAAGCTCTGAAATTTCAATACTCGCACCTGCCGTATCACCCGTCCAACCATTGATACGTAGCATCATTACACGTCGCATAAGAGCATAGCCAAGGCCAATGGTCATTAATATGGCTAATGACAGCCAAAGGTTTTGATACATCATGACACCACTTAATGACAACACCCAAACCCAAACCCATTTAGCCTGCGCCTTGTTTTTAAGCTGCGTGCCCAAACCTTGTGCTCTAACGTAGGATGTGTGAACAACTAACAACATACCCTGCAACCGTGCCAGCACTGGCACCCAAACAACAGCCAGCCACAGCACCGGCGAAGCTCCTTGCGCATGCAAGATCACCTCACTTAAAGCTAACCACTTCAACAATAACACCAATATTAATACCACTACGGCAGAGGGCCCACAGGTAGGATCTTTCATCAAATCGAGAGTACGTTGCTTATCACCAAAACCACCCAGCCAAGCATCCGCACTGTCAGCCAAACCATCAAGATGTAAGCCTCCAGTAATCCACACCCAAAGCGCCAATACTGCACCCGCCTGCATTTGAGCACTCACTGCTAATTCAAAATAGCTCAGCATTACTGGCAAAATAATCAAACAGCCACCAATAACTGCACCTACAACTGGGTAATACAGCAAGGCCTTACCTGCTACTTGGGAGCATGGCATGGTATTGGCGATGGAAAATACACGATAAACAGGTATACGAGTTAAAAACTGAAAAGCCAGAACTAGGGCATGGTAGTGTTGCTTGATAATCATACAAAGTCCTGTTTAGCAGCAAAGTCTAGGCTGATGTGGTAGTCAGCTGCTCCAGTGTCGTCGGTAAAGCTGGCCACTTTTAAACACACCACCCCCCCATAAGGCACATCAAGATTAAACAGCGCCCGTGGCTGCATTTGCAATAAATCACTTAAAATAGCACGAATAACACCACCATGGGTTACCATAAGTAAGTGTTTACAGCCTTGTGCTAAAGCATTTTTTACATGCTCATGCAGCGCCTTAGTAGCTCGAACCTGTACCTGAGTGACTGACTCTCCATTGGGCGCAGCGGCCACCATAGGGTCATTCCAAAAAGCTTTAACTTGCTCTGAAGAAGTAAGCCATACGTCACTACGTAACTGACCATCCCAGTCGCCAAAAGACATCTCTTGCAAACGCACGTCCAGCAACTCGGGCTGGTCATGCATTACAGAAAAAGCCGCACAGCGCTGCAAGTCAGAGCTCACAAGATAGTCCACAGGCAGTGCAAAGCCATCACTAGCCTGCTGCATCTGCCGCAGCCCTTCACTCGTTAACACAACGTCTGTATGGCCACGATATATGTCGCCACCTTCGGTCATGCCATGACGTAACAGACTCACTCTCATCGCTTAAGTCCGTTAAGCCGACTTTTCAGAAACTGCAGCTTCTGCGAAGGTGGCCATTTCGTTGTGGGTTACGCAGGCACTTTTAAGGATAGACAATGCAACACCGGCACCACTGCCTTCACCTAGACGCATACCTAAATCAAGAATAGTGTTTGCGCCTAATGAGTTCATCATTGCTTGGTGTCCAGGTTCTGCAGAAGCATGAGCAAAGAACATCCAGTCTGTAATTTGTGGATGGATTTTGGTAGCTAAAATAGCCGCCGCCGTTGTAATGAACCCATCCACAAGGATGGTGATGCCCAGTTGTGCTGCACGAATATACGCGCCTACCAAGGCGGCAATTTCCAAACCACCCACATGACGTAAGGCTTCTACAGGGTCAGTCATGGCGGTGGCATGTTTTGCCAAAGCTGCCTCTATTACCTGTCCTTTATGGGACACGCCTTGTGCATCTAAACCAGTACCAGGGCCTACCAAACTGGCAACCATTTGGCCTGTAGCCCATGCTGCCAGCGCAGTGGCCGATGTAGTGTTGGCAATGCCCATGTCACCACCAATGAATAGGGTGACCTTGTTGGCAGCTGCACGATCAACTGCGGCTTTACCTGCTGCCAGCGCTTGGCCAAGCTGTGCTTGGGTCATTGCTGCTTGTTTAGCAAAGTTAGAAGTACCCGACATGATGGTGTTATCTACGATGTTTTCCATGGCAGACAAGTCGACTACTGTGCCCAAATTAACCACTTCAAACTGGGCGCTATTTTGCCGTGCTAAGGCACATATCGCTGCACCACCACGAGAAAAGTTCTTTACCATTTCTCCAGTCACTACTTGAGGAAAAGCAGACACGCCTTCATCAGCAATGCCATGATCACCTGCAAAAACCACCACTTGTGCGTTATCAACACTCGGCTTAGCTACCCCTTGCATCCCACACAAGCGCACTGCCATGGCTTCTAAAGTGCCTAAAGATCCCGGTGGCTTAGTCAGTTGTCCTTGGCGCTCTAACCCTTGTTCTTGGGCATTATTATTCAGTGCTGCTAACGGTTGCTTTATCCATTCAAGAGTCATAGTAGTTACTTCTAGTTAGTGTGTTGGTTTACTTTTTAAATTTAATGGCAACCCGGCTACAGCCAAAGTGACCTCATCACATACCTTAGCTAGGCGTTGATTCATTAGGCCCGAATAATCCTGAAATTGACGACTTAGCTCGCCCATAGGCACAATACCCGAACCTACTTCGTTGCTTACTAAAATAAGGTGGTGGCGCGTGTGGCTCACCTGCTCGATTAGTTGATCTAACGATCCATCGATATCACCAGTCTCACTGCACAGGTGATTACTAAGCCATAAGGTTAAACAATCCACCAGCACACAGCACGGCCGTTGATCAAGCTTTGCTATCGTTTCGCTTAACGCCAGCGGTTCTTCTATTAAGCGCCAATGCTCAGGCCTGCGTTGCTTATGGATAGCCACTCGCTGAGCCATGCTGCCATACTCATCGCTATTGCTAACTTGTGCAGTTGCCAGATAGATCACTGGCAAACCGCTACCCATTGCTGCTTGTTCAGCCAAACTACTTTTGCCTGATCGAGCTCCACCTAAAAATAGCTGTCGCATCGGTACTAGAGACGCCATGGCAGGACTCCGTAAAGTATGTGTCAAAAATATGAGCCACAGTCTATCGTGATCCATTGCACATGAATACTCAAAAGCGACCCAGTTAACTCAATCTTAGAACATACGGCTTGTCGGCCGCGAACCCAATGCGTACACTGCCGCATACACAGAGGAAAGTAACTATGAAAAAACCCGTTAACAGTGAAAAACATCAACAACGCATGAGTAAGATGAAGCAGCAAATTGATAAAAAAATCGCTAAAGCTGATAAAGAACAAGGTGTATCGGTACTACTGACAGGTAATGGTAAAGGCAAAAGTAGCTCTGCTTTTGGTATGCTGGCCCGCAGCCTAGGCTATGGACACAATTGCGCTGTTGTACAGTTTATTAAGGGTGAGTGGGAATGTGGTGAGGAGTTGTTTTTTAGCCAATTACCTTTGGTGTCCTACCATGCTATGGGGGCTGGATTTACCTGGGAAACACAGAACTTAGAAGCAGACAAAGCAGCAGCGGAAAAAGCCTGGAGCTTAGCTGCTTTACTGCTAGCAGACCCGACCATCGATTTTTTAATGCTAGATGAACTCACCTACATGTTTAACCACGGCTGGCTAGACCTAGGCAAGGTTGCAAAAGCCATTACTGAGCGTCCTCCTAACATGAACCTAGTAGTTACGGGTAGGGGCGCACCAGAGGGACTCATTGAAGTGTGTGACACTGTAAGCGAAGTGAAAGACATTAAACATGCATTTAGGAGTGGCATTAAAGCACAGCGCGGTATCGAGTTTTAAGCTACCCTATGAATATTATTAGATAGTACTGGAACTTCCCTATTAATAATTAACTCGAGCCGCTTTTGGCGCTTATCGCTAATCAACACGAACCTAGCCATAAGCGCCTATACCAACTCACAAATGCGAATCTATTGGCGCTTGCCTTACGTATTTTAAAACAAAGGGATTTAGCAGAATACTGTTTGCAACTAGCGTTTTTGAAAGTATGGCACAATTCACAATAATTCAATCCAGCCAAAGCTAAAGCCATTACGTGGCTTAACGCCATCGTGCGCAACCAAGCCTTGGATTTATTACGTAAGAACAAACATCAGCAACTGCACGATACCAGTGATGAAAGCTTAGCACAGCTAACTGACCAGGACGCCAGCCAAGAAAAACAAGCAAGCCTGTCACAAGAGCAACAGGCAGTTCTACACTGCTTAGTGCAGTTGAAAGAAAATCAACGTCAGTGTTTACAGTTAGCTTATTTTGAAGGTTTAGCTCACCCACAAATAGCAGCCCACCTCAACCAGCCGTTAGGCAGTGTTAAAACTTGGATTAGACGTGGACTATTGGTATTAAGAGAATGTCTGACACATATAATTTAAGCCAACTAGAAGATATAGATTTAGCCGCAGCCGAGTATGCCTTGGGTAGTCTTGATGCAGAGCAAAAGGCCACATTTGAAGCATTACTGGTGTAATAACCTTAAACTTTGGCAGAGTTTAAGTGCTTCAGCTTTGGCTTTGTCATTAGTGCTGATATTATCACCGTGGCATAGCACCGCTATTATTGCAGAAGATACTTCCAACCTCGTGTCAGTTCCAAGTAGGTCACCCGACTTAAACTACGAAATGTTTAACATCAATGATGATCCTGCTTGGATCATTAATGCCTCCCTAGCACAGCAGCAAGTTTCTATCGACACCATTGCTCCAGATACGCTGGACAATGGAAAAGTTTGTGAGCTATGGTTAATCGTAGATTCGGGCGAACCTATTTCTCTAGGAGTGCTACCCAAACAGGGCCGCATAGCAGTAGCGTTTAGTGACCGCATTACGTCCTTACCTAATTGGCAGCAATTAGTGCAACAGGGAAGACTTGTGATAAGTATTGAGGGAGCTGAAGGTGCTAGCAGCGGCTATAACATGGGGCCAGTGCTTGCTGAAGGACACTAGGTTAGTGCTATGGCAGGGCCAATTATAGGCATTTAGGCATAGTAATTTAAAGACACAGTAAACTTGTGTATCGCCACTCTTTGGCATTCATGCCACCGCGGCATATCGTACATCTTGTTCATAAAAAGATGGCCTGAGTTGCCCCAGGCCATAAATCGCCACTAATGCTGTGGAAAGCAACGCTACTTTACCTGCCACTATACGACCTGCCAAGCAAATGGCTTAGAATTCAGAATAATTCCTAGGCTTATTTTTAATACACCTATACTCACGCCTCTACTTACCACTTATACTTATCGCCTGTGCGTAACACCTATCCTTAACACCCATATTATTATCAAGACCTACACCATGGCTATTGCTTTATTTTTTGGTTCCACCACCGGCAACACTGAGGACATAGCTGACCAAATTCGTGACATTTTGGGTTCTGATCAAGTTGATATTTACAACGTAGCAGATGATTCTGTAAGCTTGATGCTAGACTACAAAACTGTTATCTGTGGTATTCCCACTTGGGACTATGGTGAACTACAGGCTGACTGGGAGGATATTTGGGAAGAGATCGACGCGTTAGATTTAACCGGTATACAAATGGCTTTTTTTGGCTGTGGCGATCAAGTTGGGTACCCAGAATGGTACCAAGACGCCATGGGGCTTTTACATGACAAGTGCCTAGGCCTTGGAGCCACAGCCATTGGTTATTGGCCAACCAACGGCTACCAATATGAAGTATCCAAAGCTGCTACTGATAATGGCAGTCATTTTATAGGCCTAGCCGTTGATGAAGATGGCCAGCACGAACTCACAGATCAGCGCGTTAATGCGTGGTGCCAACAACTGTTAGAAGAAATAAATGAGCCTTAATAATGCACACTAATGGCCCCCTATCCGGCTACCGAGTGATTGAGCTTGGCCAATTATTAGCCGGGCCCTTTGCAGGCTGTATGCTGGGTTATTTTGGTGCCGAAGTGATAAAAATTGAATCTCCAAATGGTGGTGATCCAATCCGTAATTGGCGTCAAATAAAAGATGGTACGTCTTTGTGGTGGTATTCATTAGCTAGAAATAAAAAATCAGTCACTATCGACTTAAAAAACAAAGCTGGCATTGAATTAGTAAAACAACTTATTGATACTGCTGACGTTGTGATTGAAAACTTTCGCCCAGGGGTTGTTGAAAAATGGGGCATTGGTCCTGATGAATTCAAACAATCCAACCCTAAGTTAGTGTATGCACGCATCTCCGGTTACGGCCAAACTGGCCCCTATGCCAATAAACCTGGCTTCGCTTCTGTATGCGAAGCTATTAGTGGTTTTCGTTACGTAAACGGCCACCCAGAGCAAGCTCCAGTAAGACCAAATCTAAGTATTGGTGACACCATTTCGGGCATCCATGCGGCCCTAGGTATTTGTTTAGCGTTGCTTGAACAAAAAAACAGCGGCACCGGCCAAGTGGTGGATGTCGCTTTGTATGAATCCATGTTTAATTTGATGGAAGCGGTAATTCCTGAATACGATGGCGCCAATGTTATTCGGCAACCTTCTGGCAGCACTGTTACGGGCATTGTCCCTACCAATACTTACCGCTGCTTAGATGGCAAGTACGTGGTTATTGGTGGCAATGGCGATTCCATATTTCAGCGCTTAATGGTGGCTGCGGGGTACCCCGAAATGGCACAAGACCCCGCTTTGTCGTCCAATGCAGGCCGAGTGGAGCATGAAGCCACAATTGACCAAGCTCTGTCAGCGTGGTGTGCAGAAAATGATTCTATTAGCATTCTGCACATACTCGACATCAACAAAGTCCCGGGTGGGCCAATTTATAACGTAGAAGATATGGTCAATGATGAGCACTTTAATGCTAGAGGTTTGTTTGAAAACGTACAGATTAATGGAGAGACATTAAAGATCCCTGCCATTTTACCTAAACTCACCAAAACCCCTGGTTCCACACGTTGGGCTGGGCCAACACTCGGTAGCCACAACCACCAAGTGTTAGGCTTATCTGCAGTAGACTTAAAGCAGCTTGCGTTGGATGGTGTGATACACAAACCAAATTAATGCCATTAACTGCAACCCTAACACCCATGACCATGCAGTGGCGTAGGCCACTTGTGGATAAACTCCTGCCGCATCTGCAGGCCACAGGTTAATCGCAACACCTAGGCCCCACTGACAGCAAAAAGCCACTACAAACACACATAAATTTAAGCTAGTATTAATACGCCCTACTAAGCTTTTAGGCACTGATTGAGACAAGTAGGCGTACATCAGCACCCCAGAAGCACCAAAAAAACCACTCAGACCCCACCATAAGTGATGCCATTCGCTCCATTCATTAATAATCACCCACTGGCTAAACATGTAGACCAACATACCTGAAACACTCACCACGTAAGCGCTCACACCAAAACGTTGTAAACTTGCGGCAAGCCAACCTAAAACCGCAAACCCTGCCGTCATAGATACCGCCATGGTAAAAATAATTTCTGCTGTTTGCACATTAGATAAAGCCAAGTAATCTCTTAACCAATAACCAGACCACAAGCCAATAAACGCACCAAAAACACCTTGAGTAGCCACAGATAAAGGAGCCATCTGATAAAAACGAGGGCTTTTAACCACTTGCCATAGCTCTGTTAGTTGCTGTTTTAGACTTTGTCCCTTGGAGTTAATGTGATACTTGGGTACCAAACTATAAACCAATACACTAGCCAAAATAGAGGCCGCTGCCAACACTTGGAATAACAGTCGCCAATCGCCCCAGGTTAAGAACCACTGCACCGGGGTAGACGCTGAAACCACACCTAAGCCACCCGCCATTAATTGCAAACCGTTTACTAAAGGTAATTTTTCCGAAGGCAGCAAGTTAGCGTAGGCGGTAAAGGCAGCCATTAAACAGGCCGACACACCAATACCAATAAGCCCTCGACCTACTAACAAGCCCAGTACAGAATCTGCGTAAGCAAAGACTAGCGCTCCAAATGCAGCCACCAACAGCAAAGCAGCACTGACTTTACGGCTTTCATAGTGGTCCAGTAGCAACCCTAAAGGTAACTGGCATAATGCAAATGTTAATAAATAGGCACTACTAATTAAGCCCATTTGACTTGCATTTAAGCCAAATTCTTGGACCAGATCAGGTGCGATGACCACGTTAACAACGCGATATAAGAACGATAAGAAGTAACCAAAAGCAAAGGGTACAAACAGTTTAAACAACATAAACATACCTTTAGTAAAGACCTCTGCACTTTAGGGACGCCCAGGCAAAGAGTTACCAATAAAAACGAAAAAGCCCCTGACATCAGAGGCTCTCAACTATAATATTTACTCTATGCTCTATGGCATTCCTTAAAACGGTAGTTTACATAGAGTCAATAAATAATTAACGAGCGAGTGAGCTAACATATTGATATTAATATATTAAACATAAAGAACAAACCATTAACTTAACAAATAAACAAAAAGTGTAAATTTAAGCGCTGATTTGCCTATTTAACGACTTTTATATTTACACTTTTGATTTGATTTGCTCTCAAGATTCTATATAACAACTCACCGATCACATTCAATATTTGCTGCTGAACACCTTCCCATAAATCACCGACCAAGCGTTTTTCAACCGAATTATCATTCGTTTTATAAGCTTCATCTTTATACTCAATAATTATAACTCTACCATCATTTAATTTAGCAATAAAATCTGGAGAAAAAAGTAGGCTTCACCATCGTTAGGATGCTGGTTTTCGGTAGTTGGGTACAAAATTGATCTATATTCGTTTTTGTATGTCCAGGATCTCGATTTAGTCAGGACTGACTTAAATGCTCTTGAATCACCAGTTATGGTGAGCTCCAAATAAGGGTATCCATCTTGATACTTTACTTTTAGGCACGCAACAAAAGGTAATGTATTAGTAGCAAAGGCTATACATAACTCCTTGTGGGAATTTGCATAGTGAGACCAAAGCAATATATTTTCATTTAAAGTTGGAAAAGAACACAGGCAAATTTTTTGATAATTTTCAGTGATGGTATTTTGAATTAATTTTTCGGTTTCTTCTCTACTGCCCATAGAGTTGGAGGCGTATTGCTCTGCCCCTTTATTTGATTCTCCCTGACGCTTAGCAATATTATAGAGCTCGCTTCTTAACGCTGTTACCTCAATCGCATTTTCTGGCCGACGCCAATGCGGTTTACATTTAAAAGAATCATTAAATTGTTGTGATAGTGCATGATAAAGTTTTAAACCCACCAGTATTTTTTTAAATATTCAGGATGTTCAGAATTGAAACTCATAAATTTATATAGCGTATCAACGCCCTCTTCTGCGGGGTAAGGATAATCTTTATGAAATTCTTGTAGTTTGTTATTAACCTCGCATTCAAATACATAAAATGTTATAATGCTCGGCATGAAACAT
>CAJXEN010000020.1 GCA_913052465.1 uncultured Oceanospirillaceae bacterium | reverse complement strand
TTATTAGTTATTAGTTATTAGTTATTAGTTATTAGTGAATTAACCTTTCTGATCATATGAACTGTGTCAATTTGGGGCCCGCTAACAATGCTTATAACAATTAGGCACATCTCTATTGATCGAGATTGCCACCCGCCCTAGATCTGGTGAATGCAAACGCATATCCACACCATAGGGCCCAAATCGTCGAATATGCTCCGTGATCAATGGACTAAGACTGGCAACCAGAGCTTTGCAGATCGTGTGCCGCTCCTTGTTCATAGTGGCGAGTACATTCGTGGTTGACTTTGTCCTTTCTCGTCAGTTGTTCATTGAGTGTCCCAGACGGTCAAGCTGCCAAACTATAAGCCCACTCGCTTGACATAATGCTTCAGCCGTTCCTGCTTTGCCGTTCGATTAAAGCACTCAATGAGACATTTTGAGTGACCTTCGTTGGTTTAATATAGAGCAAAGTGATTTGCTCTTGTGTCGCGTGATCAATAAGCTCATGGCTAATAAATTCTGGTCCATAGTACCTTTGGAGGACCTTTATTTAACAGCTTATCTATACCAAAGTTATTGTGGATCAACTCAATAATTTGCTGCAAAGACCTTCTGTGCTGGTGATGATAGATCAACATCAATAGCTAAACATCAATAGCTAAACTGTCACGACTAAAGTCATCAAACATATTAAACTTGCACAGCAATCTTCCATTATTAAGGGAGTCGCTCATAAAACCCATCGATCACATTTGCTTGATTTCAGATGACACAACTAGCGCTTCTGTGGTGTTACGTTTTGTATGGGATCTGAGCTTTATTCTTAGCTTTAACTCTAGTTCATGGTAAATACGTTACCCACGCTGATGGTTCCACTTAAATTCTTTCGTGTTGCGCAAAAAGGAAAAGCACAGCCCCAAACCCCATCGCTTGTGTGCTTGAGTGAGACGCTGCCACCAGTCCTTTATTTCAGTATTCTCATCTGCCAATACGGACTTGTAAAATTAACAAGTCGAACTAACAGACAACACATCACAAACAGTGCGGATGTTGATGTTGTATTCAAGTTTAGCCGTGCAAGGCAGTTTTCTATGTCGAGTTAGCTGCACCACCATTAAGTCCTTGACAGATGGCGCCATTCTTGACAGTACAAGCCTCATTGGTGTGCTGGCCACAGCACCCACTGCGGTGGCCAGCATCGCGTCATTGTCTGATGATACAGGCCCAGCAGTACCTATAGCACTGTCTTAAAAACGATTAATGGTACTTACACGGGTACTATTGAGACCAATAAAACCCTAAGAATCTTATTGGATAACGGTGCAAATTGGTCAGATGCCACTACTGCAGCGGGTAATAATGGACATTCACCCCCTACTCCCCCCACCACCACTGACAACACCCTCGCGGCTGTATTTGATAGCGTTGGTAATGCGAGCACTGCAGTAAAACAAACGGTGACCTTAGACACTCTAGCACCTACTGCCAACTTCACTAGGGCAGTGGATGACGCAGGCTTAATCATTGGTCTGTTAACTGACGTCGATACTACTGACTTTACGGTAACGGGTGATACCACAGCACCCGAAGTTGCTACCTTTTTACCGGTATATAATGTGACTAACGTAGCACTAGATAGCGATATCACCATCACCTTCAACGAAAACATTCAGTTGGGCAGATGGGGAACAATCACCGTGTCTGATGGCACGAATTCGATGAACTATTTACCCAGCAGCGGTGGGCCCAATTTATACGTCAGCGCCAACACGTTGACAATCAACCCCACAGATAACCTTCTACACGGGACCGATGATACTATTGTGCTCGTCGGCAACGACTCTAGTGACATTATAGGCAGAGGGAACGGCGCTATAAAAGACACCAATTATTTGGTTCATAATTGGTGATCGTACGATATTATGACTGTAAACGGTTATAAAGCCTTCGAATTTGGTGGTGGTTTATCGTGCTTTGTCCGGAGCGCTGAAGGGGCATCGGGCGGGCGAGGTGCCTCAGTTTGGATCGGCACAGGCACGGGAGGTCGTCCTGGATACAATGCTTGGAACGAGCATCATATAAAGATTGGAATAATGACTGATAATAATGCTATATTAATATCCTAAGGGGTGCCTTAAACTCAGCATCCTGTACCTTTTAGAAGGTTCGTCAAATTGTTTGCCGTTGGTATCAGTGCCCCCCAGCAGCGGCCTAATATACCTAAGCGTGATTTATGAAAGTTATTGCCTTGGTTTACGCTCTTGTGCAACCACTGCGGTTATGAATTAACTATAACGGGGGTTAATGGATGTGGCATGCTAATAGGGTGCCAGCAAAGTGTATAGTTGGGTTCTGTTAATATTGGCGTCATAACCACCAATGTTGGTCAAACCACGTTACTGAAAAGGCCCCCGTCAAAAATCACCAAGCACTTAATAGGCAGAAACTACGCCTCTTTTTTATACATTAAATCCCACACACCATGCCCTTTACCTTCGCCGCGGCGTTGGAACTTGGTGCTGGGGCGAAACTCTGGTTGTGGTGAGAATTGGTTGGCCCCTGCCTGGTTGCTATAACCTGGTGCAGGTTCCATGACTTCCATCATGTGTTCTGCGTAGGGTTGCCAGTCTGTAGCCATGTGAAATACACCACCTGTGCAAAGTTTTTGGCGAATATCTTGGGCAAACCTTGGCTGTACTATACGGCGCTTATTGTGTTTCTTTTTGTGCCATGGGTCTGGGAAAAACAGCTGTACGCCAGCTAAGCTATCGTCTTGAATGCATTGAGCCATTACCTCAATAGCGTCATCACAAAATACCCGCACGTTGCCTAATTCTTGAGTCGATAGGTTGTTAAGTAAGCGGCCAACTCCTGGGCGATGGACTTCTATGCCGATGTAGTTGTTTTCAGGCATAGTGGCAGCCATGGTAGAAAGTGAATCGCCCATACCAAAACCAATTTCCATAATTACTGGATGGTCATTACCAAATATGTCTGAAAATTCTAAAGGGCCCTGATTAAGCTCTAAGCCATAGCGCCCCCAGTAGTGTTCTATGGCGTGTTCTTGAGAGGGCGTCATGCGGCCAGCACGTTTTACGAAACTACGAATGCGGCGAGGGTTTTCAACATCAGTAGTTTTTGAGGTTAAACTTAAAAGGGTATCAGCAGGTATATCAGAAGGCATAAAAACAAGTCTTAATAAATATGGAACAGCTTAGTGGCTATGTTACCTATTACTGATCAATAAATCAGCATCAAGATGGTGTGTATCTTTGTCTATCTCTCACACACGCAGTAAAGCAATTTGATACACTAGGCCCCTATTACAGTTCACCTAGCTATCTAAAAGTTATTGAAGCCTATGACCACCCTTCGCATCGCCACTCGTGAAAGCAAACTTGCCCTTTGGCAGGCTTATTTTATTAAAGCAGAACTAGAGCGTTATCATCCGGGTCTTATTGTAGAGATTTTAGGAATGAAGACTAAAGGTGACAAAATTCTTGATGTGCCGTTAGCAAAAGTGGGTGGTAAGGGCTTGTTTGTTAAAGAGCTAGAACAGGCGATGCTAGAAGACCGCGCAGACATTGCCGTGCATTCCATGAAAGATGTGCCGATGGAGTTTCCAGAAGGATTGGGCTTGTCGGTAATCTGTGAGCGCGAAGACCCAAGTGATGCGTTTGTGAGTAATCACTTCGCTAACTTAGACCAGCTGCCAGTGGGAGCTAAGGTTGGCACATCTAGCTTGCGTCGTCAGCTACAGATCAAAGCCCTAAGGCCAGACCTTCAATTATTAGACTTGCGCGGTAACGTAAATACCCGTTTAGCCAAGTTAGATGCTGGCCAATATGATGCCATTATCCTTGCTAGCGCGGGTTTAATGCGCCTAGAATTTCATCACCGTATTCAGTCTCGCTTAACAGATGCGCAATGCTTGCCGGCCGGAGGGCAGGGCGCAGTGGGAGTGGAGTGTCGTTTGTCAGACACTGCCACTATGGCTTTATTGGCACCGTTGCATCATGTCGACACGGCTGACCGAGTCATGGCTGAACGGGCATTAAATAAGCGTTTAGAAGGTGGTTGCCAGGTGCCTATTGCCTGTTTCGCCGAACTAGAAGGTGATCAATTATGGTTGCGCGGTTTGGTAGGCGAAGTGGATGGTAGCCGTGTGCTCACCACAGAAATTAGAGGCCCGCGTGGGCAGGCAGAAAACCTAGGCATAGCGGCTGCAGAAGATTTATTGGCACAAGGTGCTGGTGACATTCTGCAGGCCATTTACAGCGTAAAGTAAACAGTAAGTTGTTCAGCTAAGTAGCCTAGCAAATAGCCTAGAAAATGACTCGTGATAAACCAATAACAAGGCAGCAACAAACATGAAGGTGTTGGTTACCAGGCCTGCCGAGCAAGCAACGGCGATGATAGAGCTATTGTGTAATAATGGATTTGAGGTGCATCATCAGCCCTGTTTAGCCATTGTGCCGGTAGATCCTCAGTCTAACGATGGCTTACACAGTAAGCAGTGGGCCATGGATCTAGACACCTTTGATCATGTGATTGTGATCAGCACCAATGCTGCGCAGTATTGGCTAGATCTAGTACAAGATTATTGGCCCCAGTATCCAGTGGGTGTTCATTGGTGGGCCATGGGTGAATCTACCCAAGCTCACTTAAAAGCTGCAGGTATTGAGGCGGACAGGCCTAATACAGGTGATACAAGCGAAGCGCTGCTGAATGATTTATTGCCGTTAATTAAAAACCATCAGAAAGTGCTTATTGTGCGCGGTTGTGGCGGTAGAGAAACGTTATCTGATGCGTTGGCAGCCGTTGGTGCTAAGGTCACTTATGCCCAATGTTACCAGCGTCAGGTTCCCACTATTAGCTTGGAGAAGCTGTTGAGTGTAGCTACATTTTTTCCTCAAGTGGTAATTTTGCAAAGTGGTGAAACGTTAGAAAATTTTAATCTATTATTAAGTGGGCAGGATTGGTGTAACAAACAACACACAATATTAGTATTGCCCAGTGCAAGAGTAGCAGCGCAGGCTAAAATATTGGGCTATCAAGCATTGCTTACTAGTGGTAGTGCTAGCAATCAATCTATGTGCGATACTTTGCTGCAGAAAGTGCAGAAACAAACGACTTAATAAACCCTAACTATTGGTTATAAAGCCTAGTAGTGCTAGGCCTATATAGGCCTTTAAAAAAGGATGCGAACGCAGTGACACAAGACAGCAACACAACCAACACTAAGAAGCCTGAAAGTGCGCTTAACGAAAAGTCTTCGACGACTGAGTCAAACGGCACTAAAGAGTCTGCCGGTAAATTAGCCTCCACTAAAGCGACCAAGGTTTCTACATCTGTAGACCGCGCTAGTGCAGCTAAGCCAAGCCAAAGTAAGGCAGCGCAAACCAAACAAAACTTAGTGTGGCTATTGTTATTCGCTGTATTGTTATTAATGGCTGCGGTAGTAGGCTTAGGTTATTGGCAATGGCAGGCACAAACTCAAACTGCAACCCTTACAACTGACCAAACTGGTCAATCTAAAAACTTACAGCGCTGGCAGTTACAGCAGCAATCATTGGCACAAAAAATAGATGATTTAATGGTTACGAATAAAGCAGCGCAACTGAGTATTAATGCTCAGCAAACTGACTTAAAAAACAGTCAAGCACGTATGGATAAAGCCTTGGTTAAGGCTTTAGAAACCATGGCTAAAACCCAATTGGATCAGGGTAAGGTATTACCCCAGTGGCAGTTGGCAGAAGCCGAATATTTATTGCGTTTAGCTAACCAACGCTTAGCTATGGAGCAAGCAAGTGCGTCTTCAATTGCCTTGTTAAAGGCTGCCGACATTATTATTCGAGATAGTGAGCAAGTAGGCACTTACGGCATTAGGCGAGCAATCGCTGTAGATTTAGCAGCCCTAACGGCTGTGCCTAGTGTGGATGTAGAAGGCGTATATGCTAAGCTTTCTGCACTTTCTGGTTTGGCGGCTAAGCTTACCTTTATTCCACCCCGCACTAAGCCTATGGAAGCTGATCCAGCGCCTAAAGTTACCAGTGAAGTGAGCCCTGAGGCAATGCCGGCAGATGTCGTAAGTTGGGGGCTATCACTCTGGCAAGGTACTAAACATGTGGGAGCAAATGTATGGGGGGAGTTAAAGCAGTTAGTTAAGGTGCAGTCTCGTAGTCAAGAACAAGGTCAAAAGCTGCTCACGCCAGCAGCAGAGCTGTTAGTACGTATGCGTATTGAAATGGCATTAAGCCAAACACAAGTGGCTCTTTTGCGGCGCCAACAAATCATCTACGACCAGTCTTTGGTGGGTGTGAAGCAGCTGTTAACTCAATATTACCGTTCTAGCGATGGAGTTGCCCAAGCGATGCATGCCCAAATTGACACCCTTGACGAGGTAAAAGTGTTAGCTAATATGCCTAATATCAGTGGTTCTCTGGTGGCTTTGCAAGGCTTCATCGCCACCTTGCACGAGACCCCAGCGCAGCCATTGTTGGGAGAATAGACTATGCGCTTGTTAATTCTTGTCGTTTTGTTGGTATTACTAGGGGGTGCTGGCATAGGTACGCTAATCAACGTAGACCCAGGTTATGTATTACTTGCATGGGGTGATACTAGCGTAGAAATGAGTGTTTGGGTGTTATTGTTAATCATTGTTTTGGTGTTTGCAGCAATGTCCCTGACTATACGATTTATTATTGCATTAAACCTACCCTTTCGAGTGCTTGGCAGTTGGCAAGAAACAAGTCGAATAAAGCGTATGCAGCTGCAAACCAGGCACGGTCTGTTGGCTTTGGCAGACGGCCAAAACGTGCGTGCAGAAAAGAAGTTTGCAGAACTTGCCCCCACTACAACACAACCTATTGTGGTGCTGCCTGCACTGGCAACTGCTATGGGTAGGCAAGGTAAAATAGCTGAAGCACAGGAAGTGTTAAATAAACTGGTAGTAGAATTTCCAGGTGCGCAACAGCTTGTGCACTTGAAGCTGGCTGAAATTTCTCTGTATCAAGGTGATGATCAGGCAGCACTTAAAGCGTTGCAAAGCCTTCACCAGCTTAATCCTCAGCATGCAGAAGCTAATCAAATGTTGTTAGATTTATTGCAGCGCCTACAAATGTGGCCACAACTTATTGATCTATTGCAGAAGGTAGGTAGCTATAACCAGCTTAGTACAGAGCAATTAGCGCAACAGCAGCAATTAGCCTATGGCCGAGCCTTTAGTGCAAGCCGCAGGCAAGAGGGTAGTGCGGCTAAAAGTAGTCTAGACCAACTACAAGCACTGTGGAACAAAGCTCCCAAAAACATTACTGGTCATGGCCCAAGTATTATTGGTTATGCCAAGGCTATGGCGCGTATTGAAGGTGATTCTGTTACTAATACTGAAGCCTTTATAGAACAAACTCTTAAACTACATTGGATAGACGAGCTAGTGCTAGAGTATGCTCATTTGCCGTTAACAGATTTGCAAAAAAGCTTAATAAAGGCTGAAGCTTGGCAAGCTAATGCGCAGCAAAGTGCGGCCCTGCAGCTCACTTTAGGTCGCCTATGCAGGCACTTGGAACTGTGGGGTAAAGCACAAGACTACCTCCAAGCAAGCATCACGCTTCAGGCAAGTAAAGAAGCGCATGCCGAGATGGCCCGTTTACAGCATAAAATGGGGCATATTGAGGTTGCCATTGAGCATTATCGTCAAGCCAGTGTATTTTAAAGTTGACACTAGCGCCTGCTTGATACAGACTGTCCCCAATCCAGCAAGACCTTCTGTCTAATCACCTGGGCACGAACTCGGCTAACTTAGCCTAACGACCCCAATAAACTTACTTATCGCCCTTGCGCACACTGACGCCCCTCTACCTATGAATCTAACTGAATTAAAAACTAAAACCATGCCAGAACTTGTGGAGATAGCCCAAAACATGGGTCTCGACAATATTGCGCGCTCTCGTAAACAAGACTGCATTTTTAGCATTCTTAAGCGTCATGCTAAAAGTGGTGAAGACATCTTTGGCCAGGGTGTATTGGAAATTTTGCAAGATGGCTTCGGCTTTTTGCGCTCAGCAGATGCTTCTTATTTAGCAGGCCCAGATGACATTTATGTGTCGCCAAGCCAGATTCGTCGTTTTAGCCTACGCACAGGTGACAGCATCGATGGCAAGATTCGCCCACCTAAAGACGGCGAACGTTATTTTGCTTTGCTTAAAGTAAGCAGCATTAACTATGGGCCGCCAGAACAAGCTAAACATAAGATGCTGTTCGAAAACTTAACGCCTTTATTCCCGACAGAACGTTTAACCATGGAGCTAGGCAACGGCTCTAAGGAAGATTTAACCGCCCGTGTGATTGACCTAACAGCGCCAATGGGTAAAGGTCAACGGGCCTTGATTGTATCACCGCCAAAAGCTGGTAAAACCTTGATGTTGCAAAACATCGCGCACTCAATTACTCGAAATAATCCAGATTGTCATTTAATCGTATTGCTAATCGACGAACGTCCAGAAGAAGTGACAGACATGAAACGCTCGGTGCGTGGCGAAGTGGTTGCTAGTACGTTTGATGAGCCGCCTTCACGCCATGTTCAAGTGGCAGAAATGGTAGTAGAAAAAGCCAAGCGTTTGGTAGAGCACAAGAAAGACGTGGTTATTTTGTTAGACTCCATTACTCGTTTGGCTCGTGCTTATAACACGGTCATCCCTTCTTCTGGCAAGGTATTAACAGGTGGTGTTGACGCCCATGCACTAGAACGCCCTAAACGTTTCTTTGGTGCTGCACGTAACATTGAAGAAGGTGGCAGCTTAACTATTATTGCCACAGCCTTAACTGAAACGGGTTCTAAGATGGACGAAGTGATCTTTGAGGAATTTAAGGGTACTGGTAACTCAGAAGTTCATTTGGATCGTAAGATCGCCGAGCGTCGTGTATTTCCTGCCATTAATATCCGTAAGTCATCTACGCGACGTGAAGAGTTATTAACCCGCGATGAAGAACTGCAGCGTATGTGGATTTTACGTAAGCTTTTAGACCCAATGGAAGATGGCCAAGCTACTGAGTTTCTATTGGACAAGCTTAAAGGTGCCAAGACCAATGAAGAGTTCTTTATGTCGATGAAGCGTCAGTAACATACAATCACACCGCGTAGGTTATAATAATGAAATACAAAGACTTACGCGATTTTATTGCTATGTTAGAAGCTCGAGGAGAGCTCAAGCGAATTAGTACAGAGGTGGACCCACACCTTGAAATGACCGAAATCTGCGATCGTACTTTGCGTGTAGAAGGTCCAGCGTTATTATTTGAAAACCCCAAAGGCTATGATACCCCAGTATTAGCTAACCTGTTTGGTACCCCCAAACGAGTGGCGCTTGGCATGGGTGCCGACAGTGTCGCAAGTCTGCGTGATGTGGGTCATCTATTGGCCACCTTGAAAGAACCAGAGCCACCCAAAGGTTTCAAGGATGCCCTAGGTAAGCTGCCTTTGTATAAGCAAGTGCTTAACATGAGCCCCAAGCTCATTAGTAAGCCGCCCTGCCAACAATACGTTATGAGCGGTGATGAAGTAGACCTTTCCAAATTACCCATTCAAACCTGTTGGCCGCAAGACGCAGCGCCGTTAATTACCTGGCCTTTAGTGATTACCCGTGGGCCAAATAAGCAACGCCAAAATCTGGGTATTTATCGCCAACAAGTGATTGGTAAAAACCGACTGATCATGCGCTGGTTATCTCATCGTGGTGGTGCTTTAGATTTTCGTGAGTGGAAAATTGCTCACCCTGGTGAAAACTTTCCTGTCTCTGTAGCTCTAGGTGCAGACCCAGCCACCATCTTAGGTGCGGTAACGCCTGTGCCAGACAGTCTGAGTGAGTACGCCTTTGCGGGGCTGTTACGTGGTAGCAAAACAGAAGTAGCCAAATGCCTAACGAATGACTTGCAAGTGCCTGCCAGTGCTGAATATATATTAGAAGGTCACATAGCCCCAGATGACATGGCAGATGAGGGACCTTTTGGTGATCATACGGGCTATTACAATGAAGTGGATAGCTTTCCAGTATTCACTGTGACCCGTATTACCCACCGTAAAGACCCGATTTATCACAGCACCTTCACCGGTCGTCCGCCAGATGAACCAGCCATATTGGGTGTGGCACTAAACGAAGTATTTATTCCCTTGTTGCAAAAGCAGTTTCCAGAAATCACAGATTTTTACCTGCCGCCAGAGGGCTGTTCTTATCGTATGGCTATAGTGACCATAAAGAAGCAGTACCCAGGCCACGCCAAACGCGTGATGATGGGGGTTTGGTCATTCTTGCGACAGTTTATGTACACCAAGTTTGTTATTGTTACCGATGATGATGTAAACGCTCGAGATTGGAAAGATGTGATCTGGGCTATTACCACCCGCATGGACCCGGTAAGAGACACTATGCTGGTAGAAAATACACCCATAGACTATTTAGACTTTGCCTCACCTGTTTCTGGTTTAGGCTCTAAGATGGGTATGGATGCCACTAATAAATGGGAAGGTGAAACTACGCGTGAATGGGGTCGAACCATTGCTATGGACGAATCTGTTAAACAACGTGTGGATGAGCTTTGGGATGAATTAGGCATTTTTAACACTGCTGACCCTGTAGATAAAAATTGATTAATAACGCATATATTCTCACTATCGATCAGGGCACTACCAGCTCTAGATGTATTATTTTTGCTGCCGATGGCACCTTAGTAAGTTCCGTGCAGTATGAGTTTGAACAGCATTACCCAAACAATGGCTGGGTAGAACATAACCCTCAAGAAATTTTAGACACTGTTATTCAAGCGTGCCGTAAAAGCCTTGCTGACAGTGGTCTAAAAGCCCACCAAATTGCTGCTATAGGCATTACTAATCAGCGCGAAACCACCTTAGTGTGGAATAAGCACACAGGCCAAACTATCTATCCTGCCATTGTATGGCAAGACCGTCGCACTGCGGATCTGTGCAATACGCTAAAGCAAGCAGGCCATGAAGAGATGGTTACCGCTCGCACAGGATTATTGTTAGACCCCTACTTTTCCGCCACTAAACTGAGCTGGATATTAGATAACGTGGCTGGTGCGCATAAACTTGCTGCACAGGGTGAGCTATTATTTGGTACTGTTGATAGTTACCTGATGTGGCACTTAAGTGGTGGCCGTATTCATGCCACAGATGCTACCAATGCCTCGCGCACCATGCTCTTCAACATTCATACTCAAACATGGGATAACGACCTGTTAGGGTTATTTAACATCCCCCACATTATGTTGCCGCAGGTTAAAGATAGTGCAGATGACTACGGTCTAATAGACACAAGTATCCTTGGGCATCCGCTGCCTATCTGTGGTGTGGCTGGAGATCAACATGCGGCGTTATTCGGTCAAGTTTGTTTTGAACCAGGCATGGCCAAAAGCACCTACGGCACAGGTTGTTTTTTGATGCTTAATACCGGTGATAAACCGTTAGTGTCGTCCAGCCGTTTATTAACCACCATGGCCTACCGCCTTAACGGTAAACCTATGTATGCTTTAGAAGGCAGTATTTTTGTAGCTGGAGCGGCTATTCAGTGGCTAAGAGACGGTTTAAAGATAATCACTAGTGCCAGTGAGGTAGAAGCCCTAGCGGCTTCTGTAGCAACTGATCATGGAGTTTACATGGTGCCAGCATTTACCGGCCTAGGCGCGCCCTATTGGGACCCGCAGGCAAGAGGTGCTATTTTTGGATTGACCCGTGACACTGGTATTGAAGAAATTGTGAGTGCCGGAGTGTTGTCGGTTTGTTATCAAACCAAAGACCTACAAAAAGCCATGGAAAAAGATGGCGTACGCCTTGATACATTAAGGGTGGATGGCGGCATGGTGGTTAATGATTGGTTTTTGACCCACTTATCAAATGTGCTAGATGCCCGAGTTGATCGGCCTACCTGTTTAGAGAGCAGTGCTTTGGGAGTGGCTTATTTAGCGGGTTTACAGGCCAAGGTGTATGCCTCATTAGACGAACTTAGCCAGATGTGGCAGTGTGAGCAAAGCTTCACCGCTACCATGGCTAAGCCAACTCGAGATCAATTATATAATGGTTGGTTGAATGCGGTAAGCAAAGTACAAACGCAACCCGTAACGCCTGGTTAAAGATGCCAAGTCTGCATCAAGTGTTTGTGTATGTTGGCCCTTTTTGGCCATAGCACTTGCCGAGGCGTCCCTGGGCGATACCGTAACCGATATTTTACTGCCACCTAAAGTGCCTTGTTCAATTTGAATGGTAGCTACGCGGCTACCTTTTTCATAGGTCAGTACAGACACCTCTGACTGCACAGACGTTATGTTGATCCAGCCATGGTTTGGCATGTTGGTCAAATAATATTCAAAGGCTTGCACTGTGTCTAATTTAGATTTCAATACAGCGCGACCAGTCCACTGTTCCCCAGTATTAAGCAACAAAGATTGGTCCACTGCTAATCGGTCATTAGCAGAAACAGGGATGTCTGCATAAGAATTAGCCACTGCTGGGCTATCACCGGCTATGGTGTTGTCTGGCTTGGTTGGAATGGTGGTTGCCGGAAGAGTGCAAGCACTTATAAATAGTAGCCCAAGTACTATGCTTGCAACTTTAATCGATTGATTCAACATGACTCAAAGTCCTTTTAACGGATCTGCTTTACGTAATAGGGTTGAGTATAACCAAGCTAGTCTGCGAAAACAGCAAATTACCTGTTATTGCCACAATTACTGTATGCCTTACTGCACATTAGGCACATAAGGCCCATTAGGCCGAGTTAATTGTATAGTTTGCCATTGCTTAGCGGCCTTAAGGGTGAGGCTGCTATTTGGCATCAGTTCCAAAGCGCTATTTAAGCGTTTTTCAGCAAGAGCTAAATAGCCACTTTCCATGTAACCTAAAGCCAACTGAGCGTAAATGTCTGCAGCTAATTGTTGTTGCTCAGGTTTCATTGTGGAATCAATGCTGCACGCAGAAAACCACGGTAGCATGATCAAGGCTGATATTAGTAAATTCCTTTTTATCATTATTAAAGCTTAGTACAAAAATCACGTATTATGTGTTCTTGTCTGGGTTGCTATGCCAAAGTCTGCCGTCTCGTTTGGAGTTGTATCGTGAAAAACCTTTTGTTAGCAATCAGTGATTACTTTGAACACCTACCCGATAGGGTGAGGCCTTGGCGTTGGACCATCATTACTTTTGCATTAGTGAGCACCATTTTCATGGCGGTGGGGAGTACCAAGTTTGTTATTGATATCACTGTAGACTCTTGGTTTAGTGAAGACGATCCAGTACTGCAGAGCCTAGATGAGTTTCGTGATCAATTTGGCAGTGATGACGGTTTATTCATTGTATACGAAGCCAAAGATGGCGATGTGTTTTCGCCCACCTCGTTACGTTTAATAGACCAGCTCACCAATAGCCTTAGTCGCTGGCAGGATATTCCTCAAAGCACCTTAAAAGCAGCGGGCATTGCTCCCAAACTAGCCCTTGAACTTGATCACATTAAACGTGTGCAGTCACTCACCAACGTGCGTATACAAGTGAATAATGGCGACACGTTAAGTTCGCCCCGATTGATCCAAAATTTGGCTATGGGTAAAATTGAGGCTCAAAAAATTAAGGCCATTGCTATGGCTCAAAGCAACTTACCATTATTTTTGTTCTCTAAAAATTACCGCTATGGCGCCATTATGGTGACTACAGATTTTGGCGCCATTCCAATAGCGAAGTCGTTAAATAGTTCATTGGACCAGAGCTTTGAAATCAATACGAGTGATTTGATGGCAGATAATGAACTCGAGTTGGAGGGCAATTTTGATGGTGATTTATCTACTAGCTTCGACGCCAGCGCCAACCAATCCCAGGTGCGTTTTGAAGACATGGATTCAGGGCTTTATCTTACGTTTATGGAAGCTGTAAGCCGCTTATACAAACAACCAGAATTTGCCCAACAGTTTAACTTTTACCCTATTGGTAATGCCTCTATGGTAGAGCTTGCCGTAGATGACTTATTGCAGGCAGGCCTGTTGCTGTTAGGTATGGTGTTGGTGATCAATGTCTTATTGTGGACGTTATTTCAATCTGCCAGTGCTGTGTTATGGCCACAAATTGCTATCGGTATCAGTGCCTTATTCGTTGTAGGCACGCTGGGGTGGTTAGGTCTAGAATCTAGCACACTGATCAGCTTAACAGTGATGTTAATCGTGGCCGTAGGTGTAGCTGACTGTGTCCACGTCATGAGTAGCTACGTCTATTTTAGACGTAATGGCCACGAGCATAAACCTGCACTATCCAAAGCCTATGGTAAAACGGGGTTACCTATATTACTTACTACCATCACCACTATGGCGGGCATGGGGGCATTAACTATTACTGGTATGGCGCAGTTTGTCATGTTTGGTGTTACTTCTGCTGCTGGCGTATTTTTGGCGTTTTTATACACCATTTTTTTACTGCCGGTACTAATGGACTTATGGCATCCCATGCCTAATATGGCTAACAAGAAGACATCTGCGCCCAAACTTGGCTGGCGTTTGTGGTGGTCTTATTTAATATGGCCTGTGGTACTTTTGTTTAAGCTGCTTTGGTTATTATTATGGCCTGTGTGTATTATGTTGCGACGCAGTGGCATGCAATGGTTGCTTAGCGGTATTTGGTTACAGGATTTGTTGGATAAAATACCAGCCTTTGTGCAGCACTATAAACACCCAGTCAATATTGCTTTTGTGACTTTGTTTTTAGTGTGTTTGTATGGTGCAACACAGGTAAAGGTAGATTCCAATATTGCCGAACTCTATCGTGAAGGATCGCCATTAAGAACAGCGTACACCATTGTGGATGAGCATATGATGGGTACTGGTAGTTTGGAAATATTAGTGGATATGCAGCAATCAGACGCCTTAATGCAGGCGGGTATATTACAAACTATGGATCGTCTCCAGCGGCACATAGAACAAAAATACAGCCAGCACATTATCCGCACACACTCCTTAGCTGACCTTGTTAAAGACACCCATGCCATCATGCAAGATGGCAGCGATATTTATAAAACCATTCCTGATAATAACTTAGCGGTTGCTCAGCTGTTGTATTTATTTAATAGTTCAAACCCAGCAGAACGGCGTGCCTTGGTGAATGATGATTACAGTCAGAGTCACATTAGTGTGCAACTTCGAAACGCAGGTTCTAGTGAATATGCAGAGTTTTTTGAATTGGTACAAATCGATATTAAGCAGGCCTTTGCTGCTTACGAGGAACAATATCCCAATATGGATGTGCATGTTACGGGCACTTTAGCGATGCTCATGAGGCTGATGGACGACATGAGTAATAACCAGTTTAAAAGCTTAGCCTTAGCGATGGTGATCATATCTTGTTTGTTAGTGCTTACTTTGGGTTCTGTGCAGGCAGGACTGATGTCCATTATCCCTAATATGATCCCTGCAACTTTGGCTTTTGGCCTTATGGGGTTGCTGGAAATCCCTTTAGATACTGACACTTTAATGATTGCCCCGTTGATCATAGGCATCGCTGTAGACGATACCATTCACTTTATTACGCACTATAGAATGGCCTTGGCTATACACAGCGACATGCGGTTAGCCTTGATAGACACCATTAAAGAAGTAGGGCAGGCGGTCACCTTTACCAGCCTAGTGTTAGGTTGTGGCTTCTTTATGCTGAGTTTTAGCAATTACCTAGGCCTAGCTAAGGTGGGTGCTTTTGGTTCGTTGGCTATTTTTGTGGCCTTATTGTGTGACCTACTTTTTTTTCCTGCTTTAATTATGGTGTTTAAACCTAAATTTGGCCAACAAAATGTTACTGATAATTTAGATTTTAAAGGAGCAAACTAATGCGTTTAACCAATGACATAGTAATGCTGGGTCTTAGCTTATTGCTGGCAGGTGTCGTTCAAGCGCAAATGACGGCCCGTGAACTAGTGCAAAAAATGGACGATAACCAGCTAAAAACTACCGATTCATCGTTTAACCTAATTCAGCTGACTACCTGTAAATATGGCACCAAAGAGGGCAAGCTTAAGTGTGTAGAAAAACCCCGCATTAAAGTATTAGAAAGTGCCCAAATTAATAGTGGTCGTAATAATAAAGATAGTAAATCCATTGCTATTATTATGGAGCCTGCCAGCGAAAGGGGTATTGGCATGTTGACTTATACCTACGATGCTAGCCATAAACATAACGAAACTTGGCTTTACTTGTCGGCCCTTGGCAAGGTCAAACGTATTGCTTCGGGCAGCGATGATGAGGAGACCGAACCTACCAGTCTGTTTGGTTCAGAGATAAGCACAGAAGATCAAGAAACTGGTAAGTTGGATGACTACACCTATAGGGTGTTGCAGCGCGGAGAATTCAAGGGTAGGCCAGTAGCAGTAATAGAGTCTGTACCCACTCCAAAGCGTTTGAGCCACACGCGCTATGGTAAAGTAAGAACATGGGTTGATACTGAGCGTTTTATAAGTTTAAAAATGCAAATGTTTGATAAACGCGGTAATGCTATTAAGCAGGTGTCTGTGGCACAAGTTGAGAAAATTAATGATATTTGGTTAGCCAGAAATATGACCTTTAAAAACCTGGTGAGTCGGCGCTTAACTAATATGAAAATAAAGGCCATCACCTTTGGGCTTAATATAGAAAAAGGTTTTTTAACGCAACGGGCGTTAACAGACCAAGCCTTTAGGCAAAGGCACCTACGAACCCTTAGGGAGCAGGCGCAATAGCAATGGGTATAAAAGTGCTAAATAGGCTTTTGGCCTTGTGGTTATCGAGCATGGTTGTTGTTTCGCCAGTTGCAGCAGAAGACCTTATAGTCGACGATTTATTAGCACAAGAATTTGATGGTGGCGCAGATTTTTTTGCTGATGAAAACTTTTCGGCACCGAGCATTATCGTCGCCCAAAATAAACTGGTACAGCTTAGTGTTGAGCACACTTTTGCAGTTAACCCTAAAGCTAATTATCAGCGCAGCAACCACACTACCGATCTACGCTTGTCCAGTGAGACCTCTGTTGGCTTATTGGGTTATGCACAGGTAGAACTAAAAGCCATGCAATATTGGCAAGGCGACCTAAAAAAACCGCTTACAGGGCACTTTAGTTTGTTGGAGGCTGAACAGTTAATGTTGCAGTACAGCTTAGCTGAAACCAGTATTAAACTTGGCCGCTACATACTAAGCTGGGGTGAAGTAGAAGGTGCTGGCGTATTGGATGTGATTAACCCAGCACCAGATCTCACTGCGGGTGCAACAGCTTTTACTCCACAATGGCTATTAAGTGCTAGTTATTATATGCCAGCGGCGCAAGTGTCTGTATTTGTAGGTTTAGACCCCAGCGTAGTGGTAATGCCCAGTGCAGTGTTAAGCACCAGGGTGGCAAAAGAATGGGGCATGAAGTACCACCACACCGGGTTTGGCAGCGATTGGGCCATTTATGCTGGCCACATAGTGCCTAACAGTGCGGTCGTTAATTTAGCCACAGCAACAGCTTCGGCAAAAGCCTACCAGCTCATAGGGTACAGCTGGAATAGGGTTATTGGCGATGACCTGGTTAAATTTGATCTCGCCTACAAAAAAGGCTTGGAACATAATCTGGGGTTTACCGGTTTAATATTAACTAATCGGTTAGACGCAGCCTTTGGCTTAGAACTTAACGATGGTGATCGACAGTGGAACGCTGCCATAATGGCACAACACTGGCTTAACTATCAGTCCAGCTACCTTACCCCTGCGCTGCCGCCGTTAGTCAGTGGTCAAACGCACGTAAGGTACAGCCTAGGCGTGGATGATAGTTTTGATAATAATGAGTACAGCTGGTCACTGATACACATTGGCACGCCTAACGGATCTCTTAGGGGGTTAACGGCGCAGGTTACCTGGCAACCCACCGATCATTGGCAAAGTAGCTTAGGCTACGCTGCTATGACTGCAAAAGGCAATACTGCCTATGCCTTACTTGATGGTGCCCAGCTGCTAACTTTTAAGGCCAAGTTCAGTTATTAAAAAGGGCTCAGTGACTAACGAGGGTTCAGTTATTAGCAAGCTCAGCTATTAAAAGATTCATCTGCTGGTTAATGCTAGAACCCTCAATGGCTAGATCAAACACGATATCAAAATGATTGCGCTCTGCCACCTCAAAGCAGACACTACTCACCCCATCACTGAGTAGTTGTTGATGATACTCTTGGCTTTGGCGCTTAAACTCTTGGGTTTCGTTGCTGCCATAGGCAATAATGCAAGGCGCAAAACCTTGGTTGCTATAAAGGCCTGGGCTTAGGTCTTTAGCGCTGTCTATAGTTAGATTCAAAGGGTCATTAATATAGGTGTTAACCAATGGCCTTAGGTCGTATACGCCACTAAGTAACACTGCGCCAGAGATCGATTTTGCACTAAGGCCGTGCAGGTTTTGTTGAGCGGCCTGTAACACCGAAGCACATAAGTGCCCACCTGCAGAACTTCCAGCAATCACCACCTTTTTGGCGTCAAACCCCAGCTCGCCCGCTTGGGTAACGAGCCAGGCCACGGCGCGGCAGCACTGAGAAATCATCTGATTAATACTGGCTTGTGGGGCAAGAGTGTAGTCTATTACCGCCACGTTTATACCTTGTTCTAATAGGCCTGGAGCCATTAAACAAGAATCGTCCTTACCTAGTTTCTGCCAATAACCACCGTGAATATAAACCATTAAAGGGCCTTCACTTTGAGCAGGAAAGTAATCAAGTAATTCGCCTACGTTATCGCTATACGCTAGATCACTTCGATAACTCAGCTTATGTTGAGCCTCTTTAGAGTGTTTGGTGTAATCATTGATGTATACCATAATATCATCCACACAAGAGCTAGGAGAATATTCTTGTGCTAGTTTTGCTAGGCTCATATGCTGCCATGGCATGGGGAATCGTCGTCTCAAAAGAGCCTCCTTCGTTGATTTTTTAGCTGGCCGGGACGCTTTAAGTAGCTTGTTAATAGGCCGGTGGCAATTGCCACAGTCGCCGGCTACCCCAAGTACCGCACGTAACTTACGAAAGTCATCATGGCCCTGGGCAATGGCCGCTTTTACAGCAACTTGGTCAATCTCAAAACAAGTGCAAACAATGGGGTTGTCGTTAGCACAGGATTTAGTGCTCACTTGGCTAGTACCTTAATAGCATCACTTAAACCGCTCAAGGACATTGGATACATTCGATCATCTAACAGCTGCTGAGTAAGATCAATAGAGTGAGTGTAACGCCAATGCTCCTGTGCCACGGGGTTTAGCCATGCCACTTTATCGAAGTGGTTGATTAGGCGCTGCATCCAAATTTGCCCAGGTTCTGGATTCATGTCCTCTACACTACCGTATGGGCTGCTTATTTCGTAGGGTGACATAGAGGCATCACCAACAAATATCACTTTATAATCTCTGCCATAGGTATGAATAATATCGTATAAAGAGGTGCGCTCATTCTGTCGGCGCGTGTTGTCACGCCAAAGGCTTTCGTATATAAAGTTATGAAAGTAAAAATGTTCTAAGTGCTTAAACTCGGTACGACAAGCAGCGAATAACTCTTCACATACTTTGATGTAGGGGTCCATAGAACCACCAACATCCAGCATGAGCAATACTTTTACAGCGTTGTGGCGCTCGGGCACAAGCTTAATATCCAGCATGCCTGCGTTTTTGGCTGTGGCGCTGATGGTGTGGTCTAAATCCAGTTCTTCAGCGGCACCTGCACGGGCAAATTGGCGCAATTTACGCAGAGCTACTTTAATGTTGCGTGTACCTAGCTGCACGCTATCATCAAGGTCTTTAAATTGGCGTTTTTCCCATACTTTGGCCGCACTCTTGTTGCGGCTTTCACCGCCTACACGAATGCCTTCTGGGTGATAACCACTGTGACCAAACGGCGAAGTGCCACCAGTACCAATCCACTTGCTACCACCTTGATGACGTTTTTCTTGCTCCTGAAAGCGTTCTTTAAAGGCGTCTAACAGTTCTTCTAAGCCACCTAACGACTTGATTTTGGCCTTCTCTTCATCACTGAGCTGCTTCATGAATTCTGAGCGCAGCCACTCTTCTGGAATGAGCGCGTTAAGCACATCGTCTAGGCTCTCTAGTTGCTTAAAATAAGCCCCAAATACGCGATCAAACTTATCAAAGTTGGCCTCATCTTTAACTAAACAGATACGACTCAGGTGATAAAAATCATCAATATCTGCAAACGCTAGGTGTTGTTGAAGGGCTTCCAATAACACCAAGTATTCGTTGATGGAAACAGGGATTTGTGCACGCTTTAACGTGTAAAAGAAGTTAACCAACATAACGGATTAACGCTGTTCCCTACGAGATAAAAAAGCTAGCCGTTCAAGTAATTGTACGTCTTGCTCATTTTTCAACAAAGCGCCATAAAGCGGTGGAATGGCTTTGGTTCTGTCTCGGTTAGCTAATATGTCTTGAGGAATTTCGTCGGCCATCAGCAGCTTAAGCCAGTCTATCAATTCAGAGGTCGATGGTTTCTTCTTCAGGCCAGGAATATCACGCACGTCAAAAAACATCTGCATAGCTTCTGCCACAAGGGTCTGGCTAATGTCAGGGTAGTGCACATCCACAATAGCCTTCATGGTGAGCTTGTCTGGGAAGTTAATGTAATGGAAAAAACAGCGTCGTAAAAAGGCGTCGGGTAGTTCTTTTTCGTTATTACTGGTGATAATGACTACAGGGCGATGCTTAGCTTGAACCCGTTCACCGGTTTCATAAACATGAAATTCCATCTTGTCCAGCTCTACTAATAAGTCATTAGGGAATTCAATATCTGCCTTGTCTATTTCATCGATTAATAAAACCACACGTTCATCGGCATCAAAAGCCTGCCATAGTTTGCCTTTTTTAATGTAGTTGCCAATGTCGTGAACCTGTTCGCTGCCTAGTTGTGAATCGCGCAAACGCGACACAGCATCGTATTCATAAAGGCCTTGCTGGGCCTTGGTGGTGGACTTTACATGCCACTGCATTAGCGGCATACCTAACGCAGCGGCCACTTCTTCAGCAAGTAGAGTTTTGCCGGTGCCAGGTTCGCCTTTAATCAATAAAGGGCGCTGTAATGTGACAGCCGCATTAACGGCCATTTGTAAGTCTTTGGTGGCGACGTATTTTTCGGTACCGATAAACTTCATAAATAAAACTCAAGCATTTGCTAATGAGGCCATTTTGGCATGAATCCTGCCGCTAAGCAGTAAGACTTATAAGTCATTATACCACTTTTGTAGGCGCCTATTTTCAACTACAGCTGGCCCTCCTCAAGTTAGGTGATATAATCAGCCCATGAATGAAGTAATACCCTCTAAAGGTAATCCAAAGGTGTTTCCACTGGAATCAGCCCCCCCCCCAGTAACCTATAAGCAGCCGGGCGAACTGCGGGACTTCACCTTTTTTTTGCTAGAAAACTTCTCCATGATGGCCCTCACTTCTGCTTTAGACGCTTTGAGAACCGCTAACTTGCTTAGTGAAGAGGACCTTTACACCTTTCGTTTGGTGAGTTTAGATGGCGTTTCTGTGTGTAGCGACTTAGGTTTTGCTGCCATGGCTGACCAAGCCCTTGGTGAGCTTAATCTTGATCATTTAGACGCTTTTGTGGTTTGTGGTGGATTACGAGTAGAGTTACAAACGCCGCCTCAATTGATTAAATTCTTGCGCCAGTCTGGGGTGCGAAAAAAGGCTTTAGGTTCGCTATGGAACGGCGTATTTGCGCTGGCTCATGCGGGCATTATTGATGGTAAAAGTTGTGCAGTTCATCGAGAAAATAGGGCCAGTTTTAGGGAAAGCTTTGCTAATATAGATTTAAAAGACAAGGCATACGTTATTGATCAACACTGTTTTAGCTGCGCTGGCGGTAATAGTGCTTTGGATATGATGCTAGAACTCATGTTAGAGGCCAGGGGCAAACCCTTTGTGCGAGGCATTTGCGATATTCTTACCTGTGATCGTATCAATGATGCAGGGGAACCAGCATTCCTCAGTGATCAGACAGATACACAGTTGCCGCAAAACCTTAAAGACATTATTGGTTTAAT
This sequence comes from uncultured Oceanospirillaceae bacterium, assembly GCA_913052465.1. Classification (GTDB taxonomy): domain Bacteria; phylum Pseudomonadota; class Gammaproteobacteria; order Pseudomonadales; family Balneatricaceae; genus Njordibacter. Next base: position 654 of record CAJXEN010000020.1, on the reverse strand, counting down.
GGAAAACAACATGGAAGAAATGTTGTCAGCTGAAGAAATAGCCTCTTTAGTCGGCATTACCCGACGTCAAATAGAACGGCAGTTTCAGCGCTATTTAGGCATTACACCCACACGCTATTATTTAGAGCTGCGCCTCAAAAGGTCCCATCAGTTACTCACACAAACTCAGCTAAGCATGAGTGATATTTCACTTGCTTGCGGCTTTGTGTCGTACCCAAATTTTAGCAAATGTTATCGCCAGTACTTTGAAGTGACTCCATCTAATAGCCGCAGAAAGTCCACGGGGTCTAAACCTACAGATAGGTTTTATTGACAGATATCGGGCGTCAATGAAGCACTGGTTAACATAGGTAGGGCGTACAATCTGGCCGCCAGTTTTGGTTTTGAATTAATCAATTGCCTGTAATGCTTTTTTGAACTTATGCATTAATTCCTCAGTATCTTCAATACCAGCTGAACAGCGAATTAACCCTTCAGGAATACCTAATTGAATACGCTCTTCAATAGTACATTCAACATGACTCGTGGTTGAAGGTAAGCCAATTAATGTATCGACTGATCCAAGAGTTGATCTTAAATGATGGGGTTCAAAGCTGTTAACAAAAGCTTCAACTGCGCCAGTTCCCCCTTTTAAATTGAAACTAAGTAAAGCAC